>JBJTHM010000001.1:0-2751 GCA_046094465.1 Rhodoluna sp.
CCTTTAGCACCCTTGTAGAAGTAAGGAGCTGCCGCTCCTATTTCAACCAACTTGAGATTTACATTCACTTTGCCAGCAAAGAGATATCCAAGTTTTCGTCCATATCTATCAACTTTGTCGAGTCTTGAATCCTCAATGAAAGTGATGGGTTGTGATTTCAGCAGTGAAACCAAAGCTTGTCGTGACTGTTCCGCGTAACACTCACCTTCGGTAAGTTCTGGTGCATCTATTTGGACCAGTCTGACTCGCGAGTTGTCGCTCAGCGTGACCGTGTCTCCATCGTAAATTTTCACCACAGAGACCGGGGTTTGGCCATAAGAGGGTACGACGTACAGTGGCGCAAGCAGGAGCACCACTGTCATCGTCTTCCACACGAAGCTCCTCATCACTTGTTGCTCCCGACGGCCTCGAGCCCAGAGATATCCCATGTTTTGGAATTATCGCTGGGAGCTAGTGATAAAAAATCGATATCAGTTAGAACAATTTCGTGGGACTCAAATGCTGGGTGGTCACCTTTGATGGACTGACGTCGAGCATGGATATTGCTATCAATATAGAGAGCGCAAGCCTGGCTGTATTGTGCAAGAAGTTGTCGCTCTTCCTGTTTGAGCTGATCAAGGCTTTTCTCAAGGCTTGGCTTCCAATCAACATTCATGCCTTCTAACTGTGTATGTGCTTTTGAATAGACGCTCTTTGCTCGCTCCAATTGTCTCTTTCGAAAGAACCGAATTTGTTTAGCTCGATTCAAACGACTAACTGCTTCTGAGTGATGTTTAAAGGAAGCGACAGAGGCGATGCAGAAGAATGTAATCTGCCAGACAGCCCAAATCGTCCAAAGAACTTCGAGCTTCCATTGTTCGGGCAATTCAACAAAATTCCCCGCAAAAGGTAAAGTCTGATTTGCCCGTACATAGGCAAGGAAGATGACCGCAAAAAAGAGAACCACCGTCATTCCCGCAACTAAGGCGAGATCAATTCGTGGTTGAGGAACAGATCTATCTTGGCGGCGTTTAAGAGTTGTTCCAAGAAAGTGAGCGCCAAAGAAAGTGGCGGTGCCGAGTGCAAATGCGAGAAGTGCAGCAAATTGCTTCTTCTCACCTAACAGGAACTGCAGTGCCGGAATAGTTACCATGAGCTCAGCAATTGTGCAGATGGTCAAAATAATCACGTAAGGGACAGTCCCAAGATTTCTTCGCTTTGCAGGAAGCGATGAAGGCATATCCTCAAGTTCTCCATTGATTTCATTTTCTACTTTCTGTACATTTACATGAGCTTCTTCATATCTCTTTTGTGCTAAATCCAGAGAATTAGACGCTTCAATCAAGTGCTGCTCTGCATTAACTTTTGAGCTCTCAAGCTGACTTAAGCTTTTCTTGAATCCAAGGATTTTTGTTTGCTGACGGTCTACATATTGCTTGTGGAGCAAGTTGAGGTATGGAACAGAACCTTTATTCCAGTCATTCTTCGGTACTTCGTTTTTTCCATCCCGCTGGCCAGCTTTCTTCGTTTTCTTGAGCACCTTTGGGAACTTATATGTACTTGTTTTCATGTTATATCTCCTTTATCTCTATTAGTAGTTGTTTAGATCGGTTGTTTGGATAATTTCTGCACCAGCTGCTTGGAAGTAGCAGGTCCAGTACTTGCGAACTTTGTTGAGCAACTGCGTGTCCGCTTTTGAATTAGCTTGGCCCACGAGCACCACAGATAGATCCTGAAAAGTCATTCCCTTTCCATAGTCTTCGATCAAGTCCTGTTTCGCCATGGCGCACACATCTTGATTGCTATTACTTGTTTTGATCCGAGAGACAAATGATCTTTCTGGCGATTGGTCAATGAGATCTGACGCGATCACTAGCGTTTTTTGGGACATCGGAAATTGCATCTCTGCTCGCTGAAGATTGGAGACAGCCATATCGATTGCTCCATAGACATCTGAACCCAGAGGAACCGCGGGATCAGAAACGAACTCTGAGAGTTGAAGAAGCGCATTTTGGGTTCTCACGATGTCGCTACAAATGGCCTTCGCTGGCTGTTTTAGCTCTGTCTGTGACAAACCTTGCTGACCAAACAATTCAAGAGCACGTACTTGGCATCCGGCGAGATCTTCAACCTGCGTGCCCGCTAATTCAGTTCGAGCATTCTTAAAGCCTCGCCATAGTTGCTTGGCCTGATCTAGGTTTGGGGTCTTGTTTGCTGCCCAGTCGTGAAGCTCGATTCCTGTTTTCGCGGAAACAAGCGCTATACGACCACCGTTAGCTGAGTTTTGGGTGATGAATTGAATACTCAAACTCTTGGGAGCGACTTTTGGATTCGAGAATGGGTCACCCAAGGATGAACCAGATACAAACTCTTGAATACCCGAACCCAAGGCTTCTAGTTGCTTGAGTGGGTAGGTCGAGCCAGACAGATCAACAACATAAGTAGCAATCTCTGGGGTGGGGAGAGTGGGAAAGCCCTCGTCTACAAAAACGCCTTTAACCGCATCTGTTACGGGAGCGCATCCTGTTGAGGTCATAATCGTGGCCCCAGCGACAACTGCTATAGCTAGGGCCCGGAGGGTGCCGGGCCCAGACTTGCTGGATGGATTGCAAGACCCCCCTTCCTTTCCTTGGTTTTCAATCATTTTTAGCTGTTTTCCTTTCTTTCAAAGGACCTCCTTGTGAGATCTATGAGACTAACATACTGATAGATTCTGATAGAAGTCAAGGACCCAGATCCATTTTTCTTGTTACGCTCAGAAACGTGTTTAAA
>JBJTHM010000002.1:0-2668 GCA_046094465.1 Rhodoluna sp.
GGGAAGAGGCTTCTTGCTTACATGTATATTTCCCTATGTGACGTATCGATTTCTTCTGGTTCCATTGTTATTCATGCCACTTGGTCACGTGGCAGTATCCTATTTCTTGATTAATACACTTGGAGCCGAACTGATCCATAACCTCTATACATTCTTTCTGATTGTGCCAAATCATGCCGGCGATGACGTGCATCGTTTCCAGAATCGAATAATCGATTGTCCAGAGTTTTACATTAGACAAATTCTTGGCAGTGTTAACTATTCAACAGGTGGCGACCTCTGCGACTTCATGCATGGCTTTTTAAATTACCAGATCGAGCATCACCTATGGCCAGCCCTCTCACCACTTGCTTATCAACGACTGCAGCCTAAGGTAAAGAGCATTTGCTGTAAGCATGGTGTTCCCTATATTCAAGAGCCTGTTTGGAAGCGTAGCCTAAAGCTAATTGATATTATTATAGGCAAGACGCATATGATCCAAACTTCTACTCTTCAGAAGAATCAGAGAAATATGTAGTATTAAGGATCTTCGCGAAGATACCACCTTGCCACTGATTTGATTTGTCGGCACCCATGGGTATGCCTGCCAAGGCGGTCATGTTTATCTGGGCATGTGCGTAGCCTTGCATTGTGCACTTGCTGGCAGCATTTTGATACAGCCTACGGACCGTTCTTCGGAAGCCCTGTTTTAGGGCTGAAGAGCTTTCGCTGAACCCTTTTCTGATTTCCTTTGTACGGCATAGGTTTTTTGGCTATAGCTTCCTACTTGTGGACGCTATGCGGTATCTTTTTTGCGGCAAAGACAAATTGTTGCAAACTGTTACGACGGTGCTATGCATTTCGCCTGCAGTTCTTGGCCTCTTAGCCTAGGCATATCAGCGTCTGGATCAATGCATCTTTTTTTGCGCCACCACGACCCAGATGGAGAGACGCGCGAGCTGGATCTAAGGGAAAGCCAAAGGAAATGGTTGTTTAACTACACCTATCTTAATGGTGTAGCCTTTGCCAACTCTGTGCCAAAGGAAGACTCGCCTTCGCTTGAATGGATCACCCAACTTGTAAACGTAATTGCTAAGCTTGCTTTAAATGAGGCTGATGTTGCGGCGCTTCTTCTTGATATGCATGTCGACAAAGAGCCCTTAGACGGGAAGTTGGCACGTTTCAAGAATGAGCTTGGTGCCTTAATAACAAATAGCTTTGACTTTCTTCGATCTGCAAAGTATCTCTCTGGTGAATATATTAGTATTGGCAAGACGCCTGCGCAGTCCTTGCAGCAATATCAGCAGTTCTTTGAGATCTTTTCATCACCAGCCTCGCACTGGGATGATCATTTATTCGCGCGCATGACACTAGCTGGGCCTTTACCCAACAAGCTTGAACAGATTCATTGTCTGCCTGACGAACTATCCGTAACTAATGCCCATTATCAATCCGCAATGGGTCAGGGGGACACATTGGATGAAGCGCTCCATGAGGGTCGAATCTTCCTTTGGGACTTTAGGCTGTTTGATGGTGTCAAGGGCGGAACCTTTCCCTTAAATGAACAGAAGTTTATTGGTTCTCCCTTGGCTCTTTTCGCTATAGCCAAAGTAGGAACTGGTGCAAGACAGTTGACTCCCGTAGCGATCCAATGTTTCAAGTCAAAGGACCCTGCCAATCCGATTTTTACCCCAGCCAACGGTATGGCATGGGAAATGGCGAAAATGACAGTGCGCTCTGCCGCCGCGAACTATCATCAGGTCGTTGCCCACTTTTCCCATACGCACCTCGTGATCGAAGCTTTTGCCGTTTCTGCCAGGCGTCAACTTCATCCGAGGCATCCGATCATGCACCTGTTAGACCCGCATATTGAGGGAACCCTCTTTATTAATAAGATTGCTCATGAACAACTACTGCGACCCGGTGGGGGTGTCGATTCGGTTATGGCTCCAGAAATTGGCGTCTCACGCAAGTTGGTATGTAAAGCCATCGAAGAGTACGACTTTGATGCAGCGATGTTTCCAACTGTAATGGCAGCGTTGGGCGTTGATGATAGGGATATTCTGCCGGAATATCCCTATCGTGATGATGCGTCTCTTTTATGGAATGCTATTTCAGCCTGGGTAGAGACGTATGTCGCTATATATTATAAATCCGATATAGACGTTGTTGGCGATCCTGAACTTCAGGCCTGGTGGCATGAGGTTTCAGATATGGATCATGGTGGCCGAATTGGTGGTATGTCACAGATGACTTCTATTGATTACCTTTCAAAATCATTAACCCATCTGATTTTTACTGCGTCCTGCCAGCATGCTTCCGTTAATTTTCCCCAGGGTGACTTTATGTCCCTGGTTACCAATATGCCAACAGCTCTTTATTCTTACCCCCCCACCCGCTTAGACGGATATACGGAAAAAGATCTGTATGCTCTTCTTCCTCCTTTGCATGCAGTGCAAACACAGCTGAACTTGGCGATTCTTCTAGGTACGGTGAACTTTACTAGGCTTGGAGATTATAGCACTGAATTACCCGATCCAAAAGTAGAGCCAGCCCTTAAACAATTCCAGGAAACCCTGAAAGAAATCGAAGAGACGATCAAGCTTCGAAATCAGGTACGGATACCTTACTGTTATTTATTGCCTTCTCGGATTCCTCAGTCCGTCAACATCTAGTTTTTCCTGTAATG
>JBJTHM010000003.1:0-6824 GCA_046094465.1 Rhodoluna sp.
AACTTGGAGCAAGACCATGCAGGTGGCGTTTGAGTGTGCCCACACGAGTCACCGGGTAGGTTGCTTGAATCTGCAAGTGATTGCAGATCTAGATGGATGGTGATTCTCGACAGAATCCGGCTTATAGGGCGACTCTTCTTCAATTACATCGCTGCCATGCTCAAAGAAGTTCAAATTGAGCGTGGCAGCTTTGTTAATTTTTCCCAAAACATATCAAGAAAATCGAACCTTTTGGGGTCTATTTGAGGGCACTGGGGGCAAAAATAAGGGCAGGGGTTTTCCTTATTTGTTTTCAAACTCTTCAGTAAATTGCATCAACTCTTTAATTGATTCAACTCTAAAAGTGGGCTTGCTCCAAGCTTCCGAGAAGCCATCAAACTTTCCAGCTATTTGTGCGTTAGATAAGTCTGCACCTTTGGACCTTAGCATTCGCAGTATTGCGGTCTCCCATTGTTGTGTGAGGTGGCCGTCCATAGGGCCTCGAAGTTCAAGCACTTCCCAACCAAGTCGCTTATGAGTGGCTAAACGAGATTCCGGATCATTGGTAATTCCAATTTGTAGCATTTCCCAATAAGGGTGCGACAAGAAATACAGGTACCCATCTTTATTGGGATCGTATCCACCAATGTGGCAAGTTGGGCAACCACTTAGTTGCCTACTGCTGACTTGGGCATTCCAAGTGTGTCCTTCTGAACATTTCCAAGATTTAATTTTTCCAGATCCTGCTGTAACCGTCTTTGGATCCCAGCCATTTGCCTGTAGGGCTAATTCGGGATGTGTACTAAACAAATCGTTATAACCAATTAATACAATTTTTCCATTACATATTCCACAGCCAGAAGTCTTATCTTCCCTGGTCCGGGCTCCTGGCGTTGCTTCATAGATGTGTCCGGAAGGACACTTCCATTTATGTTTCTTTGAGCTTCGACCAGCCGTAACTGTCGTTGGGTCCCACCCGTAAGCCTCTTGAGCAATGTCTGGATGAGTAGTTAGTAGATCATTCGAACCAACATTTATTTGTTTTCCGCTGCATACTGCGCATCCGTCACCGCGATTCCTACCTTTGACGGCAGCTGTATAAATATGCCCCTTTGAACATTTCCATTTTTCAATTCTGTCGCTACTTATTGTCACCGTCGTTGGATCCCATTCGTACGCTTCAATCGCAAGATCAGGACGCAAAGTCGCAAGATCGTTAAAACCAGATTGAACTTGTTGTCCTGCACAAGTTGGACACTTAGTTCCGTTCGATCTGTGGGAAATGCTAGTTCGCCATTTATGCCCTAACGCACATTTCCAAGACATTTTCGTTCCATTACTGATTGTGAATCTTGACGGGTCCCATCCATCTGCTTCTTTGGCAAGTTCTGGATTGATACTGGCAAGATCATTGAAACCAACTAAGACAATCTTCCCTGCACAAGTTGGACATCCATTACCTTTATTTCTGGAATAACCTATAGCCGACCATTTGTGTCCAAGATGGCATTTCCAATTTAATTTTGAACTTGTTCCGGGAAAAACAGTAGAAGGATCCCATCCATCGGCCTCTTTAGCTAGGTCTGGATTCATTGTTGCTAAGTCATTAAATCCAGGAAGTAGCTGTTGATTTGCACATACAGGACAACCATTTCCACGAGTTCTGGTCGAAATTACTGCTTCCCAAATGTGCCCTAGGTGACACTTCCAGGTTTGCTTCTTGTTACTTTGTGGGAAGTATTGAGTTGGGTCCCAGCCGAATGCTTGATCGGCAATCTCAGGATGCTTTGTTTTTAAATCATTGAAACCTGGCAAAACTTTTTGTCCACTGCAGACTGGGCAACCTGATCCTCTTGTTCTCCCAGCAACTATGGACTCCCACACATGACCTGACTTGCACTCCCAAAGCATTTTCCTATTGCTATGTGCAGATACTGTGGTTGGATCCCAATCTTTGGCTTCAGCAGCTATTTGTGGGTGCGTGCTTCTTAAATCCGTTTCACCGAGAATGGGTCTAGAACCTGAGCAGTAGGGGCAACCAACGCCACCTGAGGAGCGGCTGACAACCTGAGCGCTCCATGTATGCCCTTTGATACATTTCCATTTCAATTTTTTACCGCTACCCGCAGTTATCAGCTTCGGGTCCCAACCGTCCGCCTCTTTAGCGAGCGCAGGATGCGTTTGCGCTAACGACTTCTTGGTTGTTCCCATGGATAAAGTGTTACGCATGCCTCTGACACGTTCAATCAAATTGCAGTTTTAAGCTTGAGATTGGGCTACTGCTAGCCGAATTAAGGCATTACCTGCGGAAATGACCTGGGTACCATCTAAAAATACGACTGACTTAACCCCTACCCCAATAATTGGGGGAACCTTTCAAAGCTACTGCTCCTATGCATTAGTAAGTCGGCGAGCGCAACACTGGGTTTCCAAGGGCTTTTCCAATAGACGTGCATCTTGCTAACCGATTAACGGGGAAGAGCATGAATGTTCGTGCAGCTCATCTATGCAATTGGTAATTTGCAAGGTCAATTTCCGCATTCTTAACATGATAATAAGCCACTGTTATCAGATATGTTCAAAGACGCATGGGTTTAGTTGCATCGATAGGTCTTTTATATCGGCGTTGAAGACAATCATCTATCTGCTCTTGAGTAATGCGCCTACTTCTTCCGAATTGATAGGAATCCAGCTGATTTCTATGGATCAGTGAATAAACAGTGTCGCGACTGACTCCCATGATCTGCGCAACCTGGGCGGGGGAAAGGTAAGTCTTCATAATCTCCTAGCTAAGTTTTGGTATGGGTTTACTACCAATGATGCTGAATAAACCGCCTTTTGTAAGGTTATACGTGTCAGGAATTGGAGCTGAAAGATGACCCGACATAAAGTGAAGATGTGCATAGGGCTTCCCCTGTTTAGTAATTGCCCTACCTAGGGATATCCCAAGTCTCTTTGCATCAGCCTTCAAAGCTCGCTCTTCCTTCATGCTGTATCTCATGAAGATGGAATTCCTGAGGCACTCAGCAAACCCAATTACCTCGTTAATGCGTGCGGTAGTTAGCGTTGATTCATGGGCCAAATCCATAGCTTCCCCCTCCCAAATGAGATTGGTCCAGTAGTTAGACACCTCCCACTTCTCCTTGAGTAGCTTCTCAAGGCGCTTTGGTGTCAGGACCTCAAGATTGGTCAGGTGTACCAGGCGGAGCTGATGGCGAGGAATGGATATTTCAAATCTAAAAGTTCCTACAGGGATGGGCGGGGCATCGTGAATAGGTTTAGCTTGCCTCTCCGCATACTTGTCATACAGTTTAATTTTTGTCGTTCTGTTCGATACTGGATAACTCAATGTGTTGAGCTTTCCGCCATTCAGAAAATGGGTAGCAGCTCGATGACGTGAGCGAGAGGGCCACGTAGCTTCAAGTTGACGTAAAGAAAAGCGCTCATCGGTAATGTGGAAATCTCTTGCCAGGTCAATGCGGAATACCTCAATATCTTTAGCCCAGCCCTCAGGAAGTGAAAAGCGCTCGCCCTTTTTCCTTGCCTTGGTAGCTCCTAATGGAAGAGCAGCAGGATCACCTTGAAGGAGCACCCTCCGGATCACCAATTCTGTGATCATGGGTAATAACTCAAAAGGGCAGAGCTCAAGCCCCGTATTTCGAGTGAAATCGGAAGGATTGAATTCCATGTACAGCCGAAACCGTTGATGGTCCCATTTGATATAGATCTCTGGGAAGTCCGGGATTCGAGCGATGCCATCGCTAGGAATGCCATCTCGCTTAGGTTTTAGCAGTCTGGCCATGAAGGTTGGTAGGTGAATAGAGTCGGAGTCGATGCCTACCGCTATACGGGTCTTATCTACCCCACAAGTACCAGTAGATAGATAGCCCCGCTCCGCCTCCATAGAATCTTGCGATTCACTGGAGGCAGGAGCAACATCAGACTCAGTAATACTCTTATTAATAGGTAGATAAAGACCCCTATTAGAGCCATATGACTTCTTCTTGTATTTATCAAACGAAGTCGACGGTTTGGTGTATCTACCGTACTGACTGGCTGATGAACCTATTCTATCATCTTTCATCAAGAGTTAATCTCTGTAGTAGGACTGATAGTTTTCAATAAGTTCCCATGCAAACATTGATAGATACGTATGGCCGCGAAAAGTTATATCTAGCTTTACCGTCGGTATGCCTTCTACTTCTATTGCAGCAACGTCTAAGAAACCCAGAATTTGAAGTTCACTAACAGCCCTACTCAAGTCATGGATCCCATCCGAAAAGCACTCCAACAGATCATGTGTTGTAGATACTTTTCCGCTGGATGTAATAATCTGCATTAGAACACCGAATGCAGCGGCGGATGGCATTCCATAGAAGTTTTCAAGATCAATCTCGTCTTCAAACATTAAAAACGCACCCGGCCCTTCTTATTGTGCCGAAGGGGCAGGTAACCCTTGGTTCCTGAGTTCTCCTTCGCTCGGCGTAGCCATGCGTCTAAATCCTCCTTATCGAAATACCAACGCCCTCCAATCGTGTATCCGCCCAGCCCAAGCACCCGGTGGTTTGCATGTATCCATGAATAGCAGTGCCCCAGATAGGCAGCTGCCTCACGCATGGTTAGCCGAGTTTTGTCCTTCAAATCGTTCATCGGAACCTCCTGTCATATTAGGTTTTAGGGTAAAACCTAGTAGACGGACTTTAAGAGGTCTGTTAGGATTCTGTCAAAAGTTAGTAGGGGGATTAATGGATAGCGGAGTTATCTGGGAACTTAAGGCAAAAGATGTTTCCCATGCAATCAGTTGGCATGACGTGGTTGTTCCAGACCACGGCAATTACCGTGTTTGGATACACGCCCTTGGGTCTTCAATCCTCACAAAATTCGTGGAGCAATCGAAGGGCCGCATAGATGCACGTCTCCAATTCAAGATTGCCGCAGTTGAAGTCCAGGCACAAGGTGCAAAGTTTGCTCCAGTAACTAACGAGGAAAAGGTTGCTCGATTGACTGTCGCTTCGCTGCAAAAAGAAATTCCGACCCACGGCTTCAAGGCAGCACTCTTCAGGGAGTTACCGTTCTCAAAGATAGAAGAGGAGCACCTTAAATGCATTCGTGCTTGTCGACCGCGAATGGAAGATCAGCAGAGCAAACCTTTACGACTAGCAGCTGTAGATTCGGTGCAAACTATTATTTTCAAAGATGGGAAGTCAGGATCTCCATTTGAAAGAGCACTCCACCAACACTTGGAGGTAACGTCTACTAAGGTAGATTCAATTGTCATTGCAAAAATCTACTCAGAGCTTTCAAAAGCAGGCAATAGAAATATTGTTAAGCAGATAAGTATAGATCTGGAAGTAGAAAGCCAAATTATTTATGCCGCACTGCGTGTAGCCAGATCGCAAGGTTGGCTGAGTGCCAACGGGAAGGGTAAATCAGGTGGCACACTTACAGAAGAAGGTGAGACGTTCTTCATCCAATCTGGTGGTCAAATAAAACTCAGTAGTTGGATTTCCCGCGACAGAGGGGGATCTAAGTAATGGCATACGCACGTAAACGTGGCAAGTATTTCTCCGCTCGCTGGCGCACTCGGCAGGGTCAACAAGCAGAAAAAGGTGGTTTTTCCACCAAACGTGAAGCAGAGCAGTTTGCCGAAGAACAAGAGGCTTTAGAGCGCAGAGGCAAGAACACAAAGCCATCTGAAGTAAACATGACGGTCCGTGAATTTGTGCAAGAGATATGGGGTCCATCGCTCGATGTGGAAACCCAGACTAAAATCGATTATGAAAACATATATAACAGCCACATAGATCCTGAGTTCGGGAATCGGCTGATAGGGACAATTACTCCCGCTGATATTCAGCGCTGGCGGGTCCGACTTAAGAATTCAGTTGCGGCAACTGGCTACCAACTGAGACCAAGCTACATCGAAAAACTAACCAATCAACTAGGTTCGATTCTTCGTGTTGCGTTGGATAACGAAGTAATCCATAAGAACCCGATGTCAAAGATAAAGCGCAGAAAACCAAAAACCGCAAAGAGGATCGCGCCATTAGACATGATGACTATCAAGAATCTTGCGGATAGTTTTGCGCCTCGCTGGCGAATTCTGGTTTGGATTGGTTACTTTACTGGAATGCGGCCATCCGAGGTTCTCGGCCTTACTTGGGATAGATTAGATTTTGAAAAAGAAGAGATCACAGTTGATAGACAACTAAGTAGGGATGGAAAGAAAGTATTTGCTGAACACCTCAAGACTTCAAAGTCTTATCGGAAGATACCTTTTTCGCCGTACCTGCAGAAACTATTGGTCGAACATGTAGAACAGCATGGTCTTGGCCCTCATGGATTGATAATGCAGAATAGATCGGGAAATATCTGGCGCTATAAGGATGCATCTGCCATGTTCCGATTAGTTGCCAGACCACTCGGTTTCGACAAAGGGGAGGGGATGCATCAACTTCGCCATACGTGTGCTTCTGTCCTTATCAAGCTTGGCAATAACGCCAAGCAGATCCAAGAATGGCTCGGCCATGAATCAATTCTCGAAACTATGGATACCTATGGCCACTTATTTCCACGGGACCTACATGAAGTTTGTGAACGCCTAGATGCCTATGTGGTCGAACAAATGGAAATAACGGCTGAGCGGAAGATGCTTGCATAAATTGGTAGATGGAAGAAATTGTGGCTTATAGGGCGACTCTTCTGAACAGCTCTCAATAGAAGTTCAGCCAGCGCATCTTTTATGACCCCAAAGGGTCTTCGTCAAAAGGAACCTAATGACTATGGTCATTACCGCTTGAAAGAACCCGACGAACATCCTCTAAGTTAACGTCTTTCATCTCCTT
>JBJTHM010000004.1:0-42368 GCA_046094465.1 Rhodoluna sp.
CTCGCGGTTACCACAACCATCGGATCGAATGATTCCAGAGTTGCCTTTGGTCAAACAGCCGGCGGAATTCAATTCCAGGTGACTACCAAAGAAGGTGTTAATGGCGAGAGTTTCCAAGAGAAGATGAAGAAGAAATTCGAAACTCTTCCAGCAATTTGGAAAGTGAAGTTTGAATCAGGGCAATCTTTTGGTTCAAGCGGAACCATCGATGTCACCGTTACAGCTAAAACCGACGAACAACTAAGAGCAGGTATCCAGAAGGTTGTCGCTAGCTTGGATGGAAAAATCAAGGATGTGAATCCTGAGATCACCACTACCCTTTCAGAAAAACAAAGAACACTGAAAGTAACGGTTGATCGCATGGCAGCTACCAGAGTTGGTTTATCTGAGATTGCCATTGCCGGAATGGTCTCTAGCGCCATGACTCCGCAGGCCATTGGAAGCATAAACATAGATAACAAGTCGACTTCCATCTATGTGAAATCAAACAACGTTCCTGAAACCATCGATGAGGTCAAAGCAATTGCCATCCCAACCATGGCTGGGCTTAGACCACTGACCAGTTTGGCTGAGGTTGCAATCGTTCAAGTGCCAACCAAGGTCACAACTAAAGATGGTGACCGTGCAGCAACCGTCTCACTGACACCAAACCCTGATGCCAGCTTGACCACCATCACGATGAATGTGGTTCAGCAATTGGACAAGATCAAGAACGATATGCCACTGGGCTCATCACTATTGCCTCTCGGTGGTGTTTCCGCTGACCAGGCTGAGTCATTCAACCAGTTATTCCTAGCGCTGTTGGCTGCCATCTGTATCGTGTATTTGATCATGGTTGCCACATTTAGATCTCTGATGCAACCACTGGTTCTTCTGATATCGATTCCTTTTGCTGCTACCGGTGCATTCGTGGCTCTGCTACTAACCAATACCGCCCTGGGTCTTCCAGCACTTATTGGAATGCTGCTTCTGGTTGGAATCGTGGTTACCAATGCAATTGTTTTGATTGATCTAATCAACCAGTATCGCCTGCAGGGAGTTCCACTAGAAGAAGCCATCATGGAAGGTGCCAGACAGCGTCTAAGACCTATCCTGATGACCGCGTTGGCCACAATTGGTGCTCTGACACCACTGGTACTGGGGATTACTGGTTCCGGTGGGTTTATTTCACAGCCTCTGGGAATCGTTGTGGTTGGTGGATTGTTCTCTTCCACCATTCTGACCCTGGTGATTGTTCCAGTTCTTTATCGCCTAACAGAGGGAAGAAAAGAGCGTCGAGCTCTCAAGAAGGCAAACGCCTAAAGACTAGACTTCTAGTGAGTCGGTGGCGACCTTTAAGTTGAGTGAATGATGAATATCCCTGAGTATCTAGTTTGGATCGATTGCGAAATGACTGGACTGGATCCTGAAAAGGACTGCCTGGTTGAGATAGCAGTTGTGCTGACTGATTTAGAACTAAATCCAGTTGACTCTGGATTAGACATCGTAATCAAGCCAAGGCCAGATTCTTTGGCTGGAATGGGTGACTACGTGCGCAACATGCACACCACATCGGGGCTAATCAACGAGTTTGACTCAGGTCTTTCGCTAGAAGAGGCAGAATCAAGGGTTCTGGAATACATCAAAAAATACATCCCAACGCCAAAGATCGCGCCACTGGCAGGCAACACCATCGGGACAGATCGCATGTTTATCGCTAAATACATGCCTAATCTGGATGCCCACCTGCACTACAGAAACATCGACGTTTCAACGATCAAAGAGTTAGCCAAACGCTGGTTCCAACGTGCCTACTTCCAAGCACCCAAGAAAGAAGGCGGCCACAGGGCTCTAGCCGACATCCTTGAGTCAATCGAGGAACTTCGCTACTACCGAAAGACCGTGTTTGTTGACAGTCCTGGCCCAAGTATTGTTGAGGCTCAGACTCTGGCTGAAACCCTGAAGACTGATAAACTCTAATCTGTCTTACGACAAAGCCATGGTGGGTATAGCTCAGCTGGTAGAGCGCCTGGTTGTGGTCCAGGATGTCGCGGGTTCAAGTCCCGTTACTCACCCCATTTGCTTTTTGGAGTTGGAATGAAACAGTTCCTTATCAACGTCCTCGATTCAAACACCGGCTCTGCAACCGGTGATGAAATTTCCGAAATAGATGCATTCAATGAGATGCTGCAATCTAATGGCCACTGGGTTTACGCTAATGGGATTTCAGATCCAAGCGAAGCAGTTCAATTAGATAACCGAAATGATAAGAACGAGCAGATTGATGCTCCACTATACAGTGAGAACACCTACGTCTCTGGTTTTTGGATTATCAAAGCCGAAGACAAATTAGATGCAATAAGACTTGGCAAGCTTGGTTCAAAGGCCTGCAACAGAAGAGTTGAGGTTAGGCCACTGCACGGTTAGTTCTGGTTGGCTCTTTCTAAAACCAATTCACGAACTCTTGCCGCATCTGCCTGACCCTTCATGGCTTGCATCACTGCACCGATCACCGCACCAGCTGCCTGAATTTTACCCTCGCGAATTTTTTCTAATACATCCGGCTGCTTAGCCAGCGCTTCATCAATTGCTGCAATTAGGGCACCGTCATCTGAGACAACTTCAAGACCCTGAGAACTAACAATCTCCGAAGGTGACCCCTTACCGGCAAGCACCTCGGCTAGCACGCCTCTGGCAATTCGGTCATTGATTTTTCCTGAATCCACCAGGTTGGCAAGTTCTGCAACCTCAGCTGGCGTAATTGAAAGTTCCGAAACATCTTTGTCTTCGCTATTTGCAATACGTGCAATTTCTCCTGAATACCATTTACGAGCAGACTGTGCTTTAGCTCCTGCGGCAACTGCCTCCTCAATTAGATCAAGGAGTCCAGCGTTAACCACATCACGGAATTCCATCTCGGCAAAACCCCACTCGGCTGCTAGACGCTTTCTCTTTTCGGCTGGGTTCTCCGGAAGCTTGGCTCTCAAAGATTCAATTAGCTCAGCGCTTGGCTTTACCGGAACCAGATCTGGTTCTGGGAAATAGCGATAGTCATCGGCATCTGATTTAGGTCGACCGGCGCTGGTAGCACCCTTATCCTCGTGCCAGTGTCTGGTCTCCTGAGTGATAGTTCCGCCGTCGGCAAGAATCTGGGCCTGGCGCTGAATCTCATATCTAACAGCTCGTTCGATGCTTCTGAGGCTGTTCACGTTCTTGGTTTCGGTTCTGGTGCCGAGTTTTTCTTGACCGATTGGTCTAAGTGAAACGTTAGCGTCACAGCGAACATTGCCGCGCTCCATCTTTGCGTCAGATACCCCAAGTGCTTTGACAATCTCTCTGATGGATCTGACATAGGCTGCGGCTAATTCAGGTGCTTCAGCGCCAGCTCCAAAAACTGGTTTGGTTACAATCTCAACCAGTGGAACACCAGCACGGTTGTAATCAACCAGCGAATACTCTGCCCCGTGAATTCTTCCAGTAGCACCACCGATGTGAGTTAGCTTTCCTGCATCCTCTTCCATGTGTGCTCGCTCGATCTGGACGGTAAATACTTTTCCAGATGGCACTTCAACATCTAGAGCACCGCTGAAAGCGATCGGTTCGTCATACTGCGAAGTTTGGAAGTTCTTTGCAAGATCTGGATAGAAGTAGTTCTTTCTTGCAAACCGGCCGGTCGGGGCAATCTGGCAACCTAGCGATAAACCAATAGCGATAGATGACTCCACTGCTTTCTTGTTCACCGCAGGTAAAGAACCCGGCAGCCCAATACAGACTGGGCAGACATTGGTGTTTGGTTCTTCACCAAACTCATTTCGGCAACCACAGAACATCTTGGTTTTGGTGTTTAGTTCAACGTGAACTTCCAAACCGATAACGACTTCAAAAAGTGAGATTGCTTTCTCGTAATCCATCAAATTAGCCTTAGCCATTAGTTCACCTCCAAGCTGGGAGCAAAATCAATCATTCGCTTACCCCAGATACCTTCAAGAGTGCTTTCTAACGCAGCGCCAACTTCATACAAAAGAGCATCTTTATAACTTGGGGAAAGGAACTGAATACCTACCGGTAACTGATCCTCATCGGCTAGACCTATCGGAACCGAGATTCCTGGCAAGCCAGCGAGGTTAGCCGGAATGGTTGCGATGTCATTCAAATACATAGCTAGTGGGTCAGCCACCTTCTCACCGAATTTGAATGCCGTGGTTGGTGCAGTCGGTGAAATCAAAACATCAGCTTTACTAAATGCATTGGCGAAATCACGCTGGATTAGTGTTCTAACCTTTTGTGCAGCACCGTAGAACTTATCGAATGAGCCTGCCGATAAGGCATAGGTTCCCAAGATAATTCTGCGCTTGACCTCAGGTCCAAAGCCAGCCTCTCTGGTTGCTGCCATAACCCTTTCAATGGTTGGATTACCCTCAGGGGTAACACGCATGCCAAAGCGAACCGAATCAAATTTAGCTAGATTGCTAGAAGCTTCCGCCGGGAGGATTAGATAGTAGGCGTCGATTGCATATTCAAAGCTTGGACAGTCAACCTCAACTATTTCCCCACCGGCTTTAGTGATTAGCTCTATAGCTTCAGCAAACCTGTTTCTAACACCCTGCTGGAATCCTTCACCAGAAAGCTGCTTGATCAAACCAAACTTCTTACCCTTGAGTGAACCTGCCTGAGCCGCAGCGACCATCGACCCAAGTGAATCCGTCAGCGAAGTGCTATCAAATGGATCGTGACCTGCTATGACATCTTGCAGATACGCAGCATCAAGAACATTTCTGGCAACTGGACCAATCTGATCTAGAGATGAGGCCAGAGCAATCAAACCGTAGCGTGAAATTGCTCCGTAGGTTGGTTTAATACCAACTGTTCCCGTTACCGCTGCAGGAAATCTGATCGAACCACCAGTATCTGAGCCAATTGCCAGCGGTGCTTGAAAAGAAGAGATTACCGATGATGAACCACCACCAGAACCGCCTGGAGTTCTAGAAACATCCCAAGGGTTTTTCGAAGGTCCATAGGCTGAGAATTCTGTTGAAGAACCCATCGCAAACTCATCCAGGTTGGTCTTACCTAAAATTGGCATTAATTGATTGCGAAGTTTGGTAACCACGGTTGCATCGTAAGGCGGAACCCAGCCTTCTAGTATTTTTGAACCGGCTGTTGTGGGTGCATCGGTTGTGGTGAGATTGTCCTTGACTGCTATCGGCAAGCCAGCTAGTGCTGGTAATTGCTCACCTTTTTTGCGTCTTGCATCAACTTCTCTAGCAGTGGCTAGAGCGGATTCTTCAGTTACCACCAAAAAAGAGTGAATCTCGGAATCCACCTTGGCTATCTGATCTAGGTGAGCTTGAGTGATTTCGACTGAAGAAACTTCACCAGACTGCAAAAGACCTAATAGCTCGCTGGCATTTTTCTTGATGAGCTCGGACATCTTTACTCCTCATCCAAAATCGCCGCAACGCGGAATCTACCCTGAGCGCTATCTGGAGCTCCAGACAGGGCTTGGGTTTGGGTTAGGGATTGACCCACCTCGTCCTCACGGAAGACGTTACTTAGTGGGATCGGGTGGCTCGTGGCTGGGGTGTTTTCATCTACGATGTTAGAGATTTTGGCTACCGAATCAACTATCACGCTGAGCTGCTCGGTGAAGCGGGCTAACTCGGCCTCGGTTAGGTCAATTCTGGCTAGGTTGGCCAAATGACGCACCAAATCGGGGGTTATCTCAGACATTGGATTCCTTCTAGAACAAGATAAAACAAGTATATCGGGGCTGACAGCATACCTTTTACTGGGCTAAACTTACATAGTTGCCCCGAGGGTTGGCAGACCTAGATTCCAGGAGATTTACCTATGGCCGAAGAAGAGAACTTTGACATCGTTATGCGCGGTTACGACCGTGAGCAGGTAGACAAGAGCATAGAGGAAATGCGTCTTGAAATTGAGCACCTAAACTCATATAACGAGTCAGCAGCCTCTGAAATTACTGTCCTGAAGGCTGAAGTTGCAAACCTAAAAGAGCAGGTTAAGACTGGTGGACCTAACGGCTACGCTGCCCTGGGCGCTCAGTTTGAGCAGACTTTACGCCTAGCTGAAGAGCAAGCCAAGAAGATGATTTCTGATGCAGGTCAAGATGCCCTAAGAATTAGAGAAGAAGCCAAGGCTGAGGCAGAACTTCTCAAGCGCACCGCTAAAGACAAGGCAGATCGTGTTGTCCAAGAAGCCGAAATTCGCATGGAAGAGGCTCGCCTTGATGCTGACCGTAAGCAGGCGGAATTCCTAAACTCGGCTTCAACCGCAGCTGCGGAAGCAAGCGAGAAAATCTCTACCGCAAATCGCGAAGCGGCTGCAATCAAATCTGAGGGCGAGCGCTACGCAGCAGAATTGCGCGCTCAGGTTCACCGTGAGACCGAAGAGGCGAGGTCCCTTGCAACCGAACTCAGCCAAAGAACCGCGCAAGCCAGAGTTGATCTTGAGGCGGAACTTAAGGCCAAGCGTGATGAGGCAGAGCAGGAAGCTCTGAGGATTTACCAGACCGCTGTGGCTCAGGCTCAAGCTGTTACCGAAGAAGCAAGCAGGACACTTAGCGACTCTTCGGCAAGAGCTGCAGAAATCCTTGCTGAGGCAGAACGAGTATCTCGTGAAGCTAGAAAAACCAGGGATGAAGTTCTTGAAGACTCACAGCGTCGTGCAACTGATTTGATTAACACCTCACGTCGCAGGGCCGAAGTGCTTTCTAGGAAAGCACAGGGCTATGCAGAAAACGCAATCAAGGATGCTAGAGAAAGGCTCAACAAGCTTTCCGAAGAGCGCGAAGAAGTTTCAGATTTCTTAGACTCAATGTCTAAATTGATGAGCACAGAGAACATGGTTTCTGTCGATGAAGCTCAAGTTGATAGAGAGAATAACTAACTAAGTTTCTTAGTAAATTCTTCTTCCGAGATAACTGGAATGTTAAGGCTTTCGGCTTTGGCTAACTTAGATCCGGCGTTCGCTCCAGCAACTACAAAAGCAGTATTCTTCGAAACACTTGATGCCGCTTTACCACCATTAGAAATAATCAATTCTTCTATTGCCTCACGGGTGTAGTTAGAAAGTGTTCCAGTTACCACAATGCTTAGCCCGCTAAACACCCCTGTTGCATTAGCTGCTCCACCGGGACCTTTATGTTCAGGTATCTCTAGTTGAACTCCCGATGCTCGCCAAGATTCAATTAGGTTTTTGTGCCAATCAACAGTTATCCAATCCTTTAGTGATTTGGCAAGAATTGGACCCACACCATCGACCTCGGAAAGCTCTGCTTCAGTGGCAGCAAATATTTTGTCAATAGAGCCAAAGTGGCTGGCCAAAGCCCTAGCTGCCACAGGACCGACGTGCCTGATTGAAAGAGCAACCAGGATTCTCCAGAGCGACTTAGTTTTAGCATCTTCAATGTTTTTCAGAAGCTTTATGGCAACTTCAGCTGGAACAATTTCCTTGTTTTTATCCTGCTTACTGAAAAACGCGACAATCTTTGGTTTTCCATCCTCATCAAGTTTTGGAATACCGGTGTCAGGATCCAAGACATAGGTTTTTATCGGCAGCAAATCTGCCATGGTGAGATTGAAAAGATCAGCTTCGGATTTGAGTGGCGCAACTTTAGGTTCAACCGGTTGCGTGAGCGCGACAGCAGCTACATAACCGAGAGCTTCAATATCTAGTACGCCACGTGAACCGATGTATGCAACTCGCTCGCGAAGTTGCGCAGGGCAGCCCGCACTGTTTTGGCATCTCAGATCGACATCACCCTCACTCGCTGGAGCAAGTTTTGCTCCACAATCAGGGCAATTGGCTGGCATGACAAATTCCTTTTCTTTGCCAGTTCTAAGTTCAACCACCGGACCTAGAATCTCTGGGATAACATCGCCCGCCTTACGAATCACCACCGTGTCACCCATCAAGACTCCTTTAGCCTTTACAACATCCTGGTTATGTAAGGTGGCAAACTCAATTGTGGATCCAGCAACTTTAACTGGTGCGACAACCGCATATGGTGTGGCCCTACCGGTTCTGCCGATAGAAACCCTGATGTCTAACAACTTGGTGTTCACCTGCTCAGGCGGATACTTATATGCAATCGCCCACCGTGGCGCTCTTGCAGTAAAGCCAAGCTTTTTTTGATCTGCCAGAGAATCAACTTTGATCACAACTCCGTCAATCTCGTGCTCGAGATCATGACGATGCTCCTGAAATTTAGCTATGTATTTGTAAACCCCAGCCATGTCTTCAAAAACCTCATAGCGGTTTGAGGTTGGCAAGCCCCAGCTGGACAAGAGTTCATAGAGTTCACTCTGAAAGTTAAATGGCGCATCCGGCCATGCCCCTATGCCGTGCACCAACATTTTTAAGGGTCTTGATGCAGTTACCGATGCATCCTTCTGCCTCAACGACCCACTTGCTGAGTTTCTTGGATTAGCAAACGGCGCTTTACCAAGAGCAACCAGACCTGCATTTAGTTCCGCGAAATCCTTCACCGCAAAGAAAATCTCTCCCCTGATTTCAACGACCGGTGGAATATTCTTACCACTTAGCTGGTGCGGAATTTGCTTGATGGTCTTCACGTTCTGGGTCACATCCTCCCCAACCACACCATCACCTCTGGTGGCAGCCGAAACCAACTTACCGCTTTCGTAGCGAAGGTTGATAGCTAGTCCATCAATTTTTAGTTCACAGAGATACTTTTTTGCAGCCACCCGATTGCTCCATGCCGTGAGATCTGCCTCATCGAATGCATTATCAAGTGACCACATTCGTTCCAGGTGTTCTAAAGGGGCAAAAGCCTCATTGGCATTACCACCGACACTCTGGGTTGGTGAGTCACCAGTAATTAGTTCTGGATGCTTTGCCTCTAGAAGTTCCAGTTCCTTCATCAAGGAATCGTATTCAGCATCGCTAACTAGAGGAGTGTTTTCCTGATAATAGGCGCGTCTATGACGATTTATCTCATCAACTAAGAAAGCGATACGTTCTTGGGGGTTGGACACGCTACTAGCCTATTTACTGCCGCTGACCTTTAGTTGATGCTCGCCGTAGCCGTGGAGAACTCATCCACTGCAGAAATAGTTTGATCTATGGTGGTTTGGGCTAGCACTCTTGTGCCAAGGTAGATAACTGCTGTTTGACCTGGAGCAACACCAAAGATTGGTTCACTAAGTTTGATGGTCATTTTATCTTCGGTAACTTTTACCTCACACGGAACCTGTTCACCATGGGCTCTGACCTGAACATGAGCACCAAAGAATTCTTGGGCATCAGGCTTTGGCTTACCGCACCAGGAAAACTTTCTGCCGCTGAGCTCCTTAACTGCTAGAGCGGCTTGAGGCCCAACCACGACCTGATTGGTTTTGACATCAACTGCTAACACATAGCGAGGTTTCCCATCAGCGGCAGGTCTTCCAAGTTGCAAACCTTTTCTTTGGCCTACGGTAAAACCGTGAGCACCCTGATGCTTACCGAGTTTGTTTCCGGCCATGTCCACTATGTCGCCAGCAGTGCTACCCAAACGATCAGCTAACCAGTCTTGGGTGTCGCCTTCAGGGATGAAGCAGATGTCATATGAATCCGGTTTGGCCGCGACCGATAGACCTCGCTCAGCTGCTTCCGCTCTAATCAAATCTTTACTTGCCGTATGGCCCAGTGGAAACATCGAGTGTTTTAGTTGCTCTTCAGTCAGCACACCTAAGACATAGCTCTGGTCTTTAGCTAGTGCTTCGGACCTGTGCAGTTCAAGATTTCCTGCAGCATCGGTGAGGATGCTTGCGTAGTGGCCGGTGCAAACAGCATCGAAACCTAAAGCCAAACCTTTTTCCAGCAGAGCCGCAAACTTGATTCTCTCGTTACATCTCATACACGGGTTAGGTGTTCTGCCTGCCTGGTATTCAGCGATAAAGTCATCCACCACATCCAGTTTGAATCGCTCACTGAAATCCCAAACATAATACGGAATACCAATTACGTTTGCCGCCCGTTGAGCATCCATGCTGTCTTCAATTGTGCAGCAGCCTCTAGAACCAGTGCGCAAGGTTCCAGGCATTCTAGATAGCGCTAAGTGGACGCCGACAACCTCGTGACCTGCCTCAACAGCTCGGGCTGCAGCAACCGCACTGTCCACTCCTCCACTCATGGCGGCTAAAACCTTCATCTGTTTGCCCCCGTGATGCTCACTCCGGCTCTTAGTGCTGCCTCAACAGCTTTTGGTAATGCTGCGATAAAACCATCGATGTCTTCTTTGGTGCTCTTGTTACCGAGGGTCATCCTTAGACAGCCATAGGCATCCACTTCTGATCTGCCCATAGCTATCAGCACATGGCTTGGCCCGTTCACTCCAGCTTGGCAAGCAGAACCGGTTGAAACAGATATTCCTTGCTGATCTAGAAGAAATAGCAATGAGTCTCCAGAGCAGCCTTTGAAAATAAAATGCGCATTATTCGGAAGACGCTGGTCTCTATCTCCGCTGAGCGAAGCAACTGGGCAGATTCTTTGCACTTCGCTGATTAGATAATCACGCAACTGAGTCAACCGCTTTGCTTCCGTGGCTAACTCTCTGACTGCAATCTCAGCCGCGTGAGCGAAAGCCTTGGCGGCCGGCGCATTCATGGGTCCAGAGCGCAACCCTCGTTCTTGACCGCCACCATGAATCAGTGAAACCATTTTTGCGGCTCTTGCAACAATAAGTGCGCCAACCCCGATTGGGCCACCAATCTTGTGAGCTGAGACGCTCATAGCAGCTAGAGAAGAATCTTTGAAAGAAATTGGTAGATGCCCAAAAGTTGCCACGGCGTCAGAATGAACTGGAATTGAATATTCTGCTGCCAGCTCAGCTAGTTTCTTGATATCGTTCACGACACCGGTTTCGTTATTTGCCCACATCAAAGATATAAGTGCAACCCGATCTCCCTGTTCCACAAGGAGCTGAGTTAGATAATCGAAATCTATAAAACCAGCTTCATCTATTTTGAGCCAGATGATTTCAGCCCCATCATGCTTTGCCAGCCACTCAATCGGATCGATTACCGCATGGTGCTCGCTGGCAGCACTGAGAATGAGATTCTTTTTCTCATCCTCTTCACGTCTTTGCCAGTAGAGGCCCTTAATCGCCATGTTATTACTCTCAGTTCCTCCTGAGGTGAATATCACTTCATTCCTATTGCAGTCAAGTGCTTGGGCTAGAGATTCTCTCGCTTCTTCGAGGGCTCGCCTCACTGCCTGGCCTGAGGTATGCACTGAGGATGGATTACCAAGCTCTTTGAGGTAGTGCACGTAGCTTTCTAACACCTCGTCCCTAATCGGTGTTGTTGCTGCGTAGTCTAGGTAAATTGCCATCTCTAAAACATTTTCGCCGCTAATTGCTTACGTGCTCTAATAGCCGCAGGGTGATTCTTTCCTGCCACAATAAATAAGTCAAGGATGTGCTTAGTTAGAGCTTTTTTATCTTCAGCCTCAGCAAAATAATCCAGCAAAAGATCAAAGGCTGATTCTGCATCGCCAATAGCCATGAAGCAATCGGCTTTTCTCAAAAACTCAATTTGGGATTTAGGTTCACTGGCTAATTCTTTTTCCAGAGATAACGCATAGGTTCGAGCCACGAGTCTCACCTGCGCCAGCCGCTCGGCAAGCTGCTCATTACTTGGATTTGCAGCAAGCTCCTTCTCATAGATGGCAACTGCAGCCTGGAAGTCTCCTCGATCCATGGCATCCAAGGCTTGCTGCTCCTGTGGGCTCAACTGTGGCTCTTCTTCGGTGGCTGTATCACCAATAACTAGTTGCCCAGCTAGACCTTGTTCTTTGGCTAATTCCAGAAGTTTGTCTAGAAAAACCACCAAATCTTCTTCGCTCTGATCGCCTTGGAAAAGAGGTCTCGGCTCACCCGAAAGAATCATCGCCACTGTCGCAGACTGAGTAATGCCAAAGGCTTCAGCTATTTGCGGATTTTGTAGCACATCTAATTTGGCTAAGAACCACTTACCTGCGTATTTCTCAACCAGTTTCTCAAGCTTCTCGGTAAGCAAGATACTTTCCTGATCCGATGGAGAATAGAAACTCACAATCACTGGAACCACGCCAGAGATTTGTATCACCGAGCGAACTACCGCTTCAACTAAATCCACGGAGAGGGCAGGGACTGTTACTTTGCCTTTTTCCTCTGAACCACCGAGCTTGTCTTTGACCACTCGATTGGCAAGGCTGGATAAATCCACTCCGCCTCTAAAAGCAGAATTCATGTCGTTCAATTCAATGCCTTTACGCTCAATATTCCCTGCGATGCACCTAAAAGTGTCATCTTATCTACTGATCCCGCCACGGGAACGTAGAACAACATCATGTTCCGATAAACAATTTTGATTCCGGTAGCCGAACCTGGTGCATTAAGAAGGATCTTGTGATCCAGTTGCGTCACAGAAACTGCCGAACCTCTAACTTGGGGTCTGATAATAGAAGTGTCATCCATCGCAACTGCGATTAAGCCACCCGAATCAAGAGTGAGCATTCCTAGGATATTTGGATCGCCCAGAGTGTGCTGGAATCGAATGGCTACCTTGGCTTTTTTCAATGACTCTCGCTGCTTTGCCTGAGTTTCCGAGACCGCAGCATAAAACTTATCTGAGATTAGGTTGAACTCTGGATAATACTTACTTGCCCCACCCTTATTCAAGGTGTCACCGTATTTGAACGGAATGCTGGTGAGCTTAGTGATCAAGTATTCGTTATCCGCAGCAACTGAAATCGCACCAATCTCCTGAGCCGCAACAGTTGGAAACTCAGCGGTAGGTAACAGATCGATCAGGTACCTGAGCTTGTAGTTCTCTCTTGGGCTTTCTTGATGCAACACCAGCATCTGTGGTGGCGTGACTGTTGAGTTAGATTTAGTGACAACCATAATGGTTCTTGGTTGCCAACCCAATTCAGCATCAGGTAACTGCATCGGCAGAGCAATACTCACCGGGCTAGCGATTATCTCGGGTAGTTTTGGAATCTTTTTGCTCTTAGTTTGCAAGAAATACTGCACCTTACGAAGATCCAGCGCAGGACCTGAAACCCTGGATATTAGTTTTCCTTGGTCTCGATTGGTATCTGCACTTTTTACCGTGGCAGCAACTTCTCGAACAATTCTCTGTAGCTGTGAATCAGTGACAACTACCTGAGTTGCCTTGACTAAACCAGACTCTTCACCCTGAGCTTGTGGGCTAGTGCAGCCTGCGAGCAGAGTAAGGCTAAGCACAGCAGGAACCAAGGCTATCTTGCTGTTTGCTCTTCTGCGACCCCTAGTTGGAACATCGGGTCTAACTCGTGTTTTATATTTAGGACCCCTTGGGGCTTTGGGAATTCTTCTTCTAGGTCCACGAAGTTTTCTAATGTGGCGGAAAGCCCAGAAATTCAAAATCAACCCAAGAACGAGAAGCCCTGAACCACCATAGATAAGTAGTAGTGGCCAATTGATCAGGTTGTTAACCTGCCAGAAAATCGAAACTGTGTCTGGAGCGTGCGCGTAACCATCGCTGGCTAGTAAAACGGCGGTGTCTTCTGCCATATTGACTTGAGTTTGGAGTTGATTTTTGACCTTGATGGCAGTGCGCCACATGTCGCTGCCTTCTGGGTTGGCATTTTCTCCCCCGGCGGTAATTACGGTCACATCTGGCTGCTCTTTACGGTCAACATTCAAACGGACAAAGTTGCTCGTCCCAATCCAGTCTTGGATGTCTCTTTCTCTGGCATCAGCGTAGAAGATCTCTTTTGTTCCTGTGGCTGAGACCGAAACCTCACCTGGAAATTTCTTGAGTACTGCACTCGGGATTACCGCGTAGGAGTAGGCAGAATCTAGTTTGAAATCAACCCTGTGGTTATTTGCCGCCTCGTAGGGGCCCCTAATGGCAAAACCTAGAATTACCGAAATAGCCGATAGCGCAAGGAGCACGCTGGCAATAACAAACCGCATCAGGCTCCTTTCAGGCTAAACTTGGGGGAAGTAGGACAACTCGTCTATTCTACCGAAGCCGTTTAGGAGCGCCCCTTGGCAGCCGAAGAGACCGAATTCCCAGTGGTTATGCGGGGTTACGACCGCGCCACCATCGATGATGTGATTCGAGACTACCGCCGAGAACTACTTAACCTCACTAACCTAAACAGCCAGTTGGTTCAGGAACTTCGAGAGTCCCAAAACCGCCTAATTGAGGTGGAGGCGGAACTAGCCGAGAACCAAAACCCCAGTTACGCGGGTGTCGGTGCTAAAGCTGCCCAGATTCTTGCAACCGCCGAAGAACTAGCCTTGAGGCTGGTTGCAGATGCCGAAAGTGAGCGTGAGGGTCTTCTAGCGGCTGCTAAAACAGCTGTTGAGCAGCAAAAAGCTGACGGCCAGGAATACTACGACCAACTCGTTGCCGAGGCTTCAAGGCGAGCCGATCGCATAATCAATTCGGCAAAGAATGACTACGACGAACTCATGGCAAAGGCAAAACTTGAAGCCGAACGCATCGTGGAAGATGCAGTTCGTGAGGCTGGAGCGATCCGAGGAGCCGTTTCAACTGAGGTTGCTCGAATGCGCGCCACCGCCAAGCGCGAGATTGAAGTCAAAGAGACCGAAGCTCAGCGTTCACTGGCGGAGCGAAGACTGATTGTTGAACGGCAGATCACCGGGCCAATCAGTCAGGCCCTGATGGATGCCCTATTGAGCGAGCAGGCACGTATTGATTTGGAACTGGAGCTAACCGGTCGCAGAGCCGAGGCAGAGGCTGATTACCAACGTCGCTATCAGGATGCTGTTGCCAAGACACAGAAATATCTTGATGATGCTAACGCTCAGTTATCAAATGCCTTAACTCGGGTCCAGGCAGCAAAGCTTGAGGCAGACACTCTTGAAGCGGGTGCAAGATCGATCAATAAGGCAAGTACCGAGCAGGCTCGAGCCAAGGCAGAGCAAATTATCTCGGCGGCTGAGATTGAAGCGAGAAACATTATTGCAAGCGCTCAGTCCAAGGTTGCCCAGAGAATTACGCAGCTCGAGGCCAGTGAGCGAAAGATTAAACATGAACGAGACAGCATCCTGGTTTATCTGGATAACCTAAGGCAGGTAATCGACCAGATTAGTAAAGACAGCCAAGCATAAGGGGGTTGGAAGTGCAGGGACCAAATAACATTCGAATTAGCCACGCATATCAAATTGGACTCCTAGGTGCTCTTGGAGTTCTAACAGCAATCATGATTGGCAATGCACTCTATTCAATAGCCAGCATCCTAACTTCAATTGTGACCGCGTTATTTATTGCTGTTGGCTTGGAACCAATCATCCAGCGTCTAGAAAAAGTGGTTAAGCGTCGGGCCTTGGCAATTTCAATTGTCGGTGTCGGCTTACTGGCAGTCATGACATCTGTGGTGATGGTTATTCTGCCACCGCTGATAACCCAAACTACTGAGTTTGTCCGCCATCTACCCGAACTACTTCAAGGTTTAGTTGAACTACCTTGGCTAAATTCTTTGGATCAAAGATTTGGTGGGGCTATCAGTAATGCCCTTACTACCTCCGGAGAATTCCTAGCCGATAGCAAGAACTGGCCGAATCTTCTAGGTGGAGTGGTGCAGCTTGGTATCACCCTGTTCAACGGAGCTCTAGGTTTCCTGACTGTTTCAGTATTGACCATCTACTTCATGAGTTCGCTTCATTCCATCAAAAACGTTTTGGTAAACCTAGTTGCCAAGACCAAAAGACCCAAGGTTGGCAAAATGGTTGACCAGGTCATCTCATCAGTTGGTCGCTATGTGATGGGACAGGTCACTGTTGCGTCATTGAACGCCTCGGTGGTTTTTGTCACCCTGCTATTTGCCGGAGTGAAATACGCCGTAGTACTTGCCTTCATTGACTTCTTACTTGTCCTTATCCCAGTTGTTGGTTCGATTTCCGGAGCATTATTGGTGATCACCATAACAGCCGCAACTATGCCACCGGAGACAACCATCACCGTTGCGGCCATAGTACTTATCTATACGCAGCTCGAAGCTTATTTCATCTCACCGAGAATAATGACCAAAGCAGTGAATGTCCCTGCGGCACTGGTCATGATATCAGCGCTAGCCGGTGGAGCGCTGCTTGGTATCTTGGGTGCACTTTTAGCAATCCCAGTTGCAGCAACTGTCTTGCTAATCATTCGGGAAGTCTGGGTCCCGCTCCAAGATAAACGCTAAAAAAAATCTGGTAGTGGAGATTTACTTGGATTTACCACTCGGACAATTTCATCCAGCACACGCTTGGTAGATATCTCCCCCACCCAGAGGTGCTTGGCGTTAGCCACGTTAACTAGTTCGATGTGATTGATGACGCTGAATCTTTCTGCTGCTTCTTCCGGTTGAAGATAATCATCGTTCTCGGGAATGAGTGCAACAAGGCGCTTGGTTGTTTCATTCCAACGCATTAGCTCTGCCTCGCTCGTTCTATGTAGTGGAGGTGATAGCAGAATTGCCCCGAGCACATTTAGTTCCGGCCCATACTTTAGAGCCAACTCTGTTCCAAAAGACCAGCCAACTAAATACACATTGGGTAAATTTCTAGAATGAACAAAATCAACAGCACTCACCACATCGAGCTTTTCTAGTTTTCCCCCATCAAACTCACCCTCACTCTTACCATGTGGTGACTCGGTGCCGCGAGTGTTGAATCTTAACACCGCTAAATCGGCAAGTGCTGGTAAACGATTACTGGCTTTACGGTAGATGTGTGAATCCATGAATCCACCGGCAATCGGAAGTGGATGGAGCATAACCAGAGTTGCAACCGGCTCTTTTTCAATAGGCAAGGCTAACTCAGCAACTAACTTTAGGTTATCCTCGGTGACCAGGCTGACCGCTTCTCTTTTGGATGGCAACTCAACCGATGATCTAATTTCGATTTGGCTCAAAACAGCCTGTCCTGAAACTTGTCCCAGCAGTTTGTGTGAAAGTGTCTACGCTTATCAGTACTACCGTGCGATTCCCAGGCAACGATGTGTGAGACACCAGCCCCAAAGGTGAGATGGCAGTGCGGGCAGATCCACTTTTTGCCCTCTTCAGCGGTTCTACCGGTGTGAGTCTGAACGGTGAACTCGATACCGTTTTTGATTACGGTCTTTTTGACACCGTAGCGAAGTTGGTCAAGATCCTGCTCATCGTCTTGCGAGCTGTTTTTCTTGGAACCCTTGGGGCGGTTGTTTCTTGGCATCAGTACCAATTGAATCTGTTTGAGTGAGCTAGAGCACCACAGGGTGCTCCGTAGCGATTTTTGATGTAGCTGATACCCCAGCGAATCTGGGTTTCAGGATTGGTCTGCCAGTCCGCACCCATCTCAGCCATCTTCGCCCCAGGCAGTGACTGAGGTATACCGTAGGCTCCTGAATCACGGTTATAGGCATTCCAGCGCCAGTTGGATTCCCGCTCCCAAAGCACCACTAGGCAGGAGTATTGATCTCTTCCCCAGCCTTGGCTAATGACTTGGGAGAAGGCGAATCCTTTCACCGAGCCGTTGGCAGGTGTTGCAGCATTAGCAACATATAGGGCGGCTGCCTCATCTCCTGTAACGATCTCCCAGCCACCTCTGGCATAGCTAATTTTCTGCTGGGAAGAAAAACCATAGGTTTGGGCATCGGCCGAGTTTTCAAAATCAAAAGCATAGGCGGATGAAAGTGATCCGCCGTATGGGTCAACAGCGGTGACAAGAACGTAGGAACCGGCAAAGATGAAAGCAATTAGGCTAAAGGCTAGGTTGCGTAGTTTCTTAGCTAATTGAAGTTCCGCAAGTTTTTCTCCAAAATTCGAACCAAAGATTTTCTTGAGTATGCGTCTAGGTAGGGATTGCCTTACAAGCTCATAACGCCCCATCATTCACCACCTTTGCTTCTAGCCTCAAGTTTACCAAAGCGTGATGATTTAGCCTGCTGGAATACGCCTGTCTGGACAGGTTTTGAGGACATTGAGCATAGCCTGACGTTCTGCTTGGGTGACCCAAAGCTTGTATTTGTATTTCACGGCTATTTGTCGGGCAACATAGGGACATCTGAATGACTTGTTTGGTGGCAGCCAGCTGGCTGCATCGCTATCGCTTTTTTGCTGGTTGGTTGGTCCATCGACCGCCAACAGATTCAGCGGATCGTTATAGAAGTTGTATCGCTGCCGTGAACTTAGTTTCTGAGCGCCTTTTTGCCAGGCATCACTAACTGCTACCACATGGTCAATCTGAACTGCATTGGAAGTTCCGACACCCCTGACAAAGTTAATTGTTGCTCCGGTGTATGGGTCAACCAGAGTTCCAGTTCCAACAGTGCAATCCGGCGAAGCTCGCCAGGTGATGTTCTTTAGATCCCTAGCAAGGATGTAGTTTCTGGTATCGCAACCGCCGATTGAGCCCCAGCCATCGCTAAAAAGTGCTCGGTCATAACCAGTTTTGGGTGCTCTTCCTTTGATGGCCAACTTAGACAGAATTGTGGTGGCTTTCGGCTGGCTTGCCTCAACTTCGTATACGTTGAAAGCTATAACCATTACTAACGCAAGAGCGCTACCGAGTAATCGCCCCAACAATGCTCTGCCGTTGAATAAGTTCAACCACCTTGTCAATGAAGGCGTCAACCTGGTGTTCAGCATAACCACCCCTTTTTGTCTTGAAAACACTGATTCGAATATCCTGTGCCGTAACTGGGGCAGATCCATCAATGTGTTTTGCAACTTGGGAACACAATAAGTCTACCTGTCTCCTGTTATAGCCACGATTCGGCCAGCGCCTTCTGGCAAAACGCTTCTTTTTCTTTCTGGAGATACGTTCACTAATTAGTTTTCTGAGCTCGTCAGTCTCAACGGTAAAAAGCTCAAGCCCTAGCTGATCGAAATTACTCTCAAGCTCACGCTGGGCAAAGACGTCTTCGAGTTTCTCCATAGCCAGATCGACTGTAGAAATGGAGTAACCGTGCTTGACTAGGTCAAATCTTTGACCTCTGACATTTTTCACATCGATGACATCCGCTGTTGGATCTAAGTACTGTCTTTTAGCAAGATCCAGAAACTCATCAACCTGAGCTGGCGAGTAGCCAAGTTTTTGAGCTAGTGGGAAACGCTCAGCCATTTAGAAAAACCTAACTACGAAAATCATCATCAGATATCCAGTCAAACAAGCCGGCAACATCGAGTCAAGTCTGTCCATAATGCCACCGTGACCTGGAATCAAACTGGACATATCCTTTACCCCCAAATCGCGTTTTATCAGCGACTCGGCAAAATCACCTAAAACAGCACTTAGTAAGACAACTGCGGCGATAACAAAGGCGAACCACCAGGGTAGTTTGAGTAACCAGCTGGTCTGCACCAGAGTACTAGCTAGAGCAAAAACCACTGAGACTAGAAAACCTTCCCAAGATTTCTTTGGGCTAACTTTCGGTAGCATCGGATGCCTACCGATTTTTCGACCGAACAGATAAGCACTGGAATCAATCAGGATCACTGTGGTCACAACTGTGATGACCCAGTACTTTCCTTCAACCGATCCCGGTGAGGCTGGTTCTTTCATCATCAGAGCTGAAAAACTCAAAGTGAGTGGGATGTATATAACCACAAAGGCGGAAGCTGAGAAATCACGAATGATCTCGCTGAAACTTCTCTCCAACGATGCGCGCTGAACTAAAAGCTCTGCCCCACGCCAAATCATCAGAGATGCAACAATAGCCAAGACGCTCAGCCACTGGGCTCGTTCACCGCCGAAGTAGGTAAACGGCATGACTAGAAATGAACCAATTGCCACAGGAATTTTTGGGACCTGAAAGTTTTTTTGCCTGAGCGCCCCAGATAACTCCCAAGCCCCTAAAGCAGAGACGACCGCAATCAGCAGGATGAATAGCTCTTTTATTATCAGCACGGAAACTAGAAATGCCCCGGCAAGCAGGAGACCAAAAATAACCGCCTGGGAAAGCGATCTTCCTTTGCTCTCTGTTTCAGACAAGACTAAACCTCAAGCAGTTCGGTTTCTTTACGCTTTAGAGCGTCATCGATGTGATCAATCTGGGTTTTGGTAAGCGCTTCGAGTTCTTTTTCGGCACGAGCTAAATCGTCATCGCCAGCCAAACCGTCCTTCTTCAGAGCATCAAGTTCGTCTTTAGCCTTACGGCGGATGTTTCTAACCGAAACTCTGTGATCTTCAGCCTTGTTTCTAACAATCTTCACGTAGTCCTTGCGGCGTTCCTCAGTTAGTTCTGGAAGAGATACCCTAATTAGATTTCCATCGTTAGTTGGGTTAGCACCAAGGTTCGGCATACCCCTGATGGCTTTTTCAATCGCGGCAAGAGCGCCTTTGTCGTAGGGAGTGACCACGATAGTTCTCGCCTCGGGATTGGCAATCGAACCTAGGGACGAGAGAGCTGTCGGTGTTCCGTAGTAGTCCACCATAAGTTTCTGAAACAGCGCAGGGTTTGCTCTACCGGAGCGAATCGTGGCAAAGTCTTCCTTAGCCGATTCAACAGCCTTGTGCATCTTCTCTGTTGCAGTAGCCAAAATATCTTGAATCATCTCTATTCCTTCTCGAACTACGCCTTTACGGTCGTACCAATCTTTTTACCCAGAAGTGCCTTAGTAATATTTCCCTCGGGTTGCATACCGAAGATCACCATTGGAATGTTGTTATCCATGCAGAGGCTGAATGCGGTTGAATCAACTACTTTGAGTTTTTTCACCAGAGCTTCCTGATAGGTTAGCTCATCAAGTTTTTTAGCAGTTGGATCTTTCTTTGGATCAGCAGAGTAAACACCATCAACTCCGTTTTTAGCAACCAAAATTTCGGTGGCATGAATCTCCAGCGCTCTTTGCGCAGCCACCGTGTCTGTGGAGAAATAAGGTAATCCAGCGCCCGCTCCGAAGATAACTACTCTGCCTTTTTCCATGTGTCTGATTGCACGAAGTGGGATATAAGGTTCGGTCACCTGCGCCATAGAAATTGCTGACTGAACTCTGGTATCACAACCAGCCTGTTCCAAGAAATCCTGCAACGCTAGAGCGTTCATGACGGTACCCAACATACCCATGTAGTCAGCTCTGGCTCGATCCATCCCGCGTTGCGATAACTCGGCACCGCGGAAGAAGTTACCTCCACCAACTACGATTGCGATTTGAACCTTTTTGGCAGCTTCAGCTATTTCCCTAGCTATCGCAGAAACGATATCTGGGTCTACCCCTAAGGTTCCTGCACCAAATGCCTCACCGGATAATTTCAATAAAACACGACGCTGAGTTGATGGCATTGCTATCCCTCTTTCAAAACCTTTTCTCATCTAGTTTAGGCTCTGGCTTAGCCAAAAGGCCCAGGTCTGGGACCTGAGCCTTTTGAACTAGTTTAGAAAAACTATGCTCCCACGCGGAAGCGAGCAAAGGCTGAAACAGTTAGCCCGCTTTGCTCCAAAACCTTACCAACGCTAACTTTGTTGTCCTTGGCAAAGTCCTGGTCCAATAGGCAGTTCTCCTTGAAGAAGCCCTTCACACGTCCTTCAACAATCTTCTCCAAAGCTGCCTCTGGCTTGCCCTCGTTGCGAGCGGTCTCAGCAGCAATTCTGCGCTCAGTCTCAACAACATCGGCTGGGACATCCGCAGAGGTTAGGTAGGTTGGGCTAAATGCTGCAATGTGAACTGCAACATCGTGAGCGGTCTCCTTGTCAGATCCACTGAAGGCAACCAAGACACCAACCTGTGGCGGAAGATCTTTCGAAGTGCGGTGCAGGTAGGCGTCAACACTGTCTGCTGAAACAACTGCTAGGCGACGAAGTTCTACCTTCTCACCCATGATTGCTGCTTCATCGGTGATCGCATCTGCTACCGTCTTACCACCAGCAGGAGCAGCCAAAGCTGCTTCCAGAGTGGTAGCTCCAGAGGCAACAATTGCATCCGCGATCATCTCTCCCAGTGCTACGAACTTATCTGCCTTAGCAACAAAGTCGGTCTCACAGGCAAGCTCAATAAGGTAACCGGTGCCACCAGAAACACGAGCAACAACTATACCGTTTGAGGTGGTGCGGCCTTCACGCTTAGTAACGCCCTTTAGACCCTTGAGTCTTAGAACTTCCATAGCTTTGTCTAGATCGCCATTAGCCTCATCAAGAGCTGCCTTGCAGTCCATCATGCCAGCGCCTGAGCGCTCGCGAAGAGTCTTAACGTCTTGCGCGGTGTAGTTAGCCATTACTCTTTATCCTTTACTTCTTCGGTCACACTTTCTGCAACCTGAACTTCTTCAACCTTGGCCTCCGGCTCCGCCTTAGCTTGAGCCTGATCTAGAAGCTCCTGCTCCCAGTCAGCTAGCGGCTGAACTTCTTCTGGCTTAGAGTGCTTCTTCTTTAGTCCTTCAGCAACTGCATCTGCAATGACTTTGGTCAATAGGTGCACTGAACGAATTGCATCGTCGTTACCTGGAATACCCAGGGTTACCTCATCTGGATCACAGTTGGTGTCCAAGATTCCGATTACTGGAATGCCAAGCTTCTTAGCTTCGGTGATTGCCAGGTGCTCCTTGATGGTGTCGACAACCCAGATTGCTGATGGAGTTCTGGTTACGTTACGAACACCACCTAGAGTTTTTTCAAGTTTGCTCTTCTCACGGCTAAGAATCAAGAGTTCTTTCTTGGTGAAACCGGACTTCTTGGTGTCCTGGAAGTCCATGGTCTCTAGTTCCTTCAAACGTGCAAGACGCTTAGAAACTGTTTGGAAGTTTGTTAGTAGTCCACCCAACCAACGCTCGTTGATGTATGGCATCCCGACTCGCTGAGCTTCGGTAGCAATTGCTTCCTGAGCCTGCTTCTTTGTTCCAACAAATAGGATGCTGCCACCGTTAGCAACGATGTCGCGGACGAACTCGTATGCCTTATCGATGTGGGTGAGTGATTTTTGTAGATCGATGATGTAAATGCCTGAACGATCAGTCAGGATGTATCTCTTCATCTTTGGGTTCCAGCGTCTAGTCTGGTGACCAAAGTGAACACCGCTGTCGAGCAGCTGGCGAACTGTTACTACTGCCATGGCAGTATCTCCTTTTTTGACGCAAGTTATTGCGTCGGTCAGTTAATGGCTTTGAACGGTTGTTCAGGCCCCTGGTGTCGCAACCGATAAACCCAAACAAGTTGGGACCGACTACCGATTGTGCTTCGACACGCGAAGTCGATAGGCACGCGAGAAACCTAAGGTTTATTTCTAAGGATTTCTAGCGAACTTACCGCTTCCACAACTATACCAGCCACTAACTGGGCTATCCACCCCTAGATCCGAACCCTTCGAAAGAGCAGGCATTCTGTTAGAAGATGACCAGATGATGCCCTTTCTGCTGGTTTTTAGCCTCATGGCAAACCTCATATCTCCTACGTCTGAAATCTGGTTTCTGCCAATAGCAGGTGGAGAGATAGTCAGGCCCTTCAGAGCGCCAGAAACCCCCTATGGGCCAGGTCATCGAGGAATAGATATCAGTGCCGCCATGAACAACCCTGTTTTATCCCCTACTGACGGGACGATTAGTTTCATCGGGAAGGTTGGCTACAGGAACCTAGTCACTGTTGAAACCCCACAGGGCTTTATGACCATGGAGCCAGTCTGTTCTGAAATGTTAGTCGGGGAACCAATCCAAGCAGGTTCTGAGATAGGTTCGGTATGTTTACCAGATCCAGAGTATGTGTGGCACTGCGGTGAGTGTTTCCACCTAGGGCTCAGAACCGAATCCGGTTACCTCTCGCCTGAACTATATCTGGGTGGTCTAACGCCTTCCCGATTGCTTCCCTAAGCCCGAGGGTGAGCGTTTTTATATCCCTCGCGGAGTCTTTCAACAGAGACGTGAGTGTAAATCTGAGTGGTACCCAAACTTGCATGGCCGAGAAGTTCTTGGACAGCTCTTAGATCTGCGCCTCCGTCCAACAGATGTGTAGCTGCAGTGTGTCGCAGGGTGTGTGGACCTGAGGGGCCAGTTGGAGTATCTGCCAATAAAGATGCAACAAGTTGGTATACCGATCGAACTCCCAGTCGCTTTCCTTTGGAATTCAATAGCAGTGCAGTTTCGGATGGAGCGGGATTGAATCTGTCTCGGATTTCAAGATATGCATTCAGTGCATCTTTGGCTGGCAAACCAAAAGGAACCACCCGCTCCTTTGCACCTTTACCTAGCACTCGAATAATGTTTCTGGATTGATCAACCGAAAGAATATCCAGCCCGCATAGTTCACTCACTCTGATACCAGTGGCATAGAGCATCTCAAAAACCAGCCTGTCTCTTACAGCTGTCGGATCATTTGTGCTTGCCATTGTTTCTAAGTGCTCAAAAATATCTTTCAATGAATCCTTAGAGACAACTTTAGGAAGATGCCTTGAGGCTTTAGGAGATTTCAGACGCTGACCTGGGTCAGCTGCAATTATTCCCTCGCTGTGCGCCCAGGCGGTAAATGATCTGATTGCGGCACTTTTTCTAGCCAAGGTTGAGTTAGTCGCATCTCTCTGGCTGACTTCCCAAAGCCACTGCCTTAGCAATGCAAGATCAAGTTCAGCTAGGTTGGTTATCTTGCCGTCGAGAAAGCTAACCAGATCTAACACATCCGTCAGATAGCTCTTCACAGTATTGGCCGAGTACCCCTTGAGGGTTGCCAGAGCGTCGGCGAACCGATGAGCAATCTGAGTCAATTGAAGCGACATATACAAACTGTAATCAGAGTTTCTGCCAGCCCTCGGAAATTCTGCGAACCAGATTAGCCCTGGCAAGTCTTTCCAGAGTGTTACCAGCATCAACCAGAGTCATACCGGAGAGTTTTGCCACAACAGACACTGGGCAGATTCCTCGTCCCAGAGCATCTAATACTCGTAACTCATAAGAGTTCTGCGGCTTGGCAATGACCTCGTCTTCGGCAGAAAATCCCATGAGCTCCAAAAGTTGACCTGGTGTGGCTATCAACTCGGCACGACGCTCTCTGATCAACCTGTGACAGCCTTGAGATCTGACCGAGTCAACTCGACCCGGTATTGCTCCGACGGGGCGATTGAGTTCATTTGCATGCCCAGCTGTATTGATTGATCCAGATCGAAAACCAGCTTCAACGACTAAAGTGGCATTTCCGAGAGCAGCAATCAGTCGATTGCGTTGCAAAAAGCGCCACCTCGATGGACGCACAGCAGGTGGCATCTCAGAAATAATCGCACCCCGAGATGCCACCTCTTCAAAGAGTTCCAAATTGTGTTTTGGATAAAGATGGTCAAGCCCACCAGCCATAACCACCCACGTGCTGCCTCCAGAATCCATTGCAGTTCGACTCGCTTGAGCATCAATACCCAGCGCACCGCCAGAAACAACTATCCAGTCTTGAGTTGTAGAAAAACTAACCAGGCTTTGAGTCATCGCCAAGCCATAGTCGCTAGCAATTCTGGAACCGACTACGGATATTCGATCCTGCGCTGTCTGCAGAGTGCCAATCAGCCAGAGACCAACCGGGGTGCTGTAGTGCAAATCATTTATTTGTTCTGGCCAGCTCTCACTTTCACTGGTTATAAATTTGCCGCCGAGTGAATGTATTTGTTCCAAGGCGCGTTTGGGGTCGGCATCGGTTAGCCTTCTGCGCCAACACTCTAAGCCATCTTCTAAAGTGTTTAGAAAGCCTTCTGGTCGAAAGTGATCCCATGGAAGTTTCTCTGCTAATTCTTTAGAAGTTATCTTTGATCTAACTAAATCCAGTGAACTTGCTAGTCCAAAGGTTTCTCTTAGGTAGCCAGCTAGGGAATCCCCCGGCTCAGTAATCAGTGACCAGGTAACGGCATCTATCACTCAACCGAGTATGAAATAAAAGCACACTACAAACTAAAGTTTTCTAAAATTGTTGAAAACTTTAGGGGTTATCTCCAACGGTTAGCTCCTTGGGAAGGTCAAAAGCTTTCCCGGTCAGTTCTTCGATGTTCACATCTTTGAAGGTAAGCACTCGGACATTCTTTACAAAGCGATCGGTGCGGTAAATATCCCAAACCCAAACATCAGTCAGGTGCAGTTCAAAATAAAAATCAGTTTCCGTATCGATGCGCTTGAATTCGACTTCGTTGGCTAAATATAACCTGCGCTCAGTTTCAATAACAAAGCGGAAAGTGTCTACGACGCTGCGATACTCGCGGAACAGGGCCAGCTCGGCTTCCCTGTCATAGTCTTCAAATTCGTTCTCTTCCATGTGATGGCTAGTCTACCCCTGAAGAATCTTGCCTAGCCAACTGATTCGATGAATTGGGCTGGGACCTCTGTCTAAAAGCGCACTACGGTGTTTTGCCGAGGCATATCCCTTGTTGGAGGCTAAATCATAGCCATCGTGAACCTGAGCTAAATCCAGCATGATCCTGTCCCTGGTAACTTTGGCCAGTACTGAAGCAGCGGCGACAGAGACGCATTCCTGATCTGCCTTCACCTTGGTGACAACTGGAGAGGCTAGTTTCAGTTCAGCAAGATAATTGACGTTCCCATCTAGTACCACGGTGCAGTCGTAAAACGCATCGAGTTCATCCAAGGCACGCCTTGCCGCAAGAGCCATGGCCTGCATGATGCCAAACTGCTCTATTTCTTCAACGGTTCCTGAGCCAACGGAGTAGGAAGCAACAAAAGCTTGTAGTTCAGGAATCAAAGCTTCTCGGGATTTTTCCGAAAGGAGCTTGCTGTCTTTTAGATTCTTAGGCCACTGAATCTCTTTTGCCAAATCAATTACAGCTGCCCCAACCATCACGGGACCAGCAATGCAACCTCTACCGACTTCATCCAACCCGATGATAAAACGGGTCCCTAAAGTTTTTTCAAACTCAAGGCTTGGCAGCAGGGACGTTTTTGAAGACATCTGAATAATTATCTAACCAGGTGATGTGGTTAAAAGGCCAAGAGATCACAAAGGCTCTTCCCACTATATATTCTTTTGCAACAAAACCTTTACCCGGTGTGTTTGGGTGATAGCGAGAGTCTTCTGAGTTTCCGCGGTTATCTCCTAAAACCCAGATCGAATCTTTTGGAACCACGACATCAAACTCTGTATCGGAGGGGTTTGAACCTTTGGCAACGTACGGTTCAACAATCGGTTCACCGTTTATGGTTATGCGATTATTCGCATCACAGCAAACAACATGGTCGCCACCGATGCCAATAACTCTCTTAACTAAATGCTGGTCGTTATCTGGCGAGGTGAGACCTGCCACCGAAAGGAACCAATCTCCTATTTGAGCTAGTGGATGTTTAGGCTCGGGCTGTTCGATATAACCGAGCCAATCACCAGGGTCTTTGAAAACTACAACATCGCCACGTTCAATTGGAATCACATTTGGGACTAACTGATTGACGATGATTCGATCATTGATCTGCAAGGTATCAAACATTGAACCGGATGGAATATAGAAACTTCTAAACAGGAAGGTCTTCACTAAAGAGGAAATCACCAGCGCCCAAAAGACAATGGTTAGAGTGTCGATAACTAAGGCAAGTAAAGAGTTCTTCTTTTTTAGTTGACGAAGTTTGATTCGGGCCTCTTTGAATGGACCTCTAGGATCTTTTTCGACCTTCTCTTTTTTTGCCATAGTTCTAGGCTAAACCTTGTGCCTGATAACTGGCTGGAAGGCTTATTCCTGACCCTGGTTGTCGCGCTTCTCGCGAATCTTAGCCTTCTTACCGCGTAGGTCACGTAGGTAGTAAAGCTTGGCACGACGAACAGCACCCCTGGTAACCAACTCAATCTTGTCAATTACTGGTGAGTGAACTGGGAAAGTTCTTTCAACACCAACCTGGAAAGAAACCTTACGAACGGTAAATGTCTCACGGACACCTGAACCTGATCTACGGATTACAATTCCCTGGAAAACCTGGATACGGCTACGGTTACCTTCGATGATGTTTACGTGAACCTTAACGGTGTCACCAACACGAAATTCTGGGATGTCTGATTTGAGACTTGCTTTATCGACTGAGTCTAGAGTCTGCATTTTTATTTCGCCTTCCTTTTTGCGCGCAGGTCAAATCGGGTATCTGAGTTTTATCTTTACTGCCGGTGCTCCCCTGCGGCGGAGCGTCATTTAGGCAACCTGTATATCTTGCCACAGTTGGCCAGTCAAAAGCAAAGCTAATCTAGAAGATCTGGGCGAATTGCCTTGGTTCTAGCAATTGCCTGCTCCAGTTGCCATTTGGCTATTTCGGCATGATTACCAGAGCGAAGCACCTCTGGAACCTCAAAGCCTCGCCAAGAGGCAGGCTTGGTGTAGCTCGGATACTCCAGTAGCCCCTGGCTGTGCGACTCCTCAACAAGGCTCTCAGAATTACCAATTACCCCCGGTACTAACCTAGCTATTGCCTCAATCATGGCTAGGGCGGCCACCTCACCGCCATTTAGGACATAATCGCCGAGGCTTATCACTCGAAGATCAGCTTTGGTTTTAGCCCAGTCAAACACGCGCTGGTCAATGCCCTCATACCTGCCACAGGCAAAAACCAAATGTTCCTTTTTAGCTAGTTCACTGGCTAGCTGCTGGGTGAATAGATGACCAGCCGGTGAAGGAATCACCAGCACTGTTGAGCCGTCTGGATTTAGTAATTCATCCAGTGCCTCACCCCATGGCTCTGCCTTCATGAGCATTCCAGCGCCGCCGCCGTATGGTGCATCGTCTACAGTTTTGTGCTTGTCATGGGTGAAATCTCGAAGGTTTATCGCCTTGAAATCCAGCACCTGATTCTCTTGGGCCTTACCAATGAGGGATATGTCTAAAACATCAAAATACTCTGGAAAAATGCTCACTGCTTCAATGCGCATCTACTGTTCCTCAATCTCTTCAAACAAACCAAGCGGAGGTGTAATAATTACCTGCCCAGCTTCGATGTTTACCTCAGGAACAATCTGCTTCACAAAAGGCACCATCACCTCGGTGTCGTTGTAATCAATTACAAGTAAATCCTGAGCTGGTAAATGCTCAACACGAGCAACCTGACCTATTGTCTTTCCATCTCGAATAACACTCAAACCCACCAGTTGCTGGTCGTACCACGCGTCGGGTTCGGTTGGTGCTTGTGCTAAGTCCTGTTGGACTAAAAGGATTGCCTTGATCAGGCTTTCAGCCTGAGTTCGATCTTCAATCCCCTCAAGAAAAATCACCGGCTGATTGTTATACCAACGGAGCTCTTTGACAGTTACGGTTTTACCGTACCAGTCGGAAGTTTCAGGGACTTGAAGTGTGAAGGTGGCACCTGGAACAAAACGTTCATTAGGTGAATCGGTATAGAGCTCTAATTTGATAGCGCCTTTGAGGCCGTGTGCCTTTAGTAAACGGCCGACCCTGAGACTGGTTTGATTAGAAATCGCTGTCTACTACGTCTACGCGCACCTTCTTGCCATCGGCAAGAGCATTGATTACGGTGCGAAGAGCTTTGGCGGTGCGGCCTTTGCGCCCGATCACTCGACCGAGATCATCTGGGTGAACATGTATTTCTAGAAGTTCACCGCGGTTAGTTGATCTCTCAGTCACCGTTGCATCATCTGGATGGTCAACGATTCCTTTTACCAAGTGTTCGAGCGCAGCAGCTAGCACGATTTAGGCCTCTTCTTTGTTTTCTTCAGCAGCAGGAGTCTCTTCGGTTCCGGCAGCCTCTTCGGCAGCCTCTACAGTAGGCTCCGTTGGATCCTCGGCTGCTGGAGCTTCAGCAACAGTCTCTTCTGTCACAACTTCAGCAACAGCTTCTTCAGCTACCGGAGTTTCTTCAACCGCAGCCTCTGAAACCTCTTCGCCCTTAGGCTTTAGTTTGATTTCTTCACGAGGCTTTAGAACTGGCTTCTTTTGAGTGTTAGCGACGAAAGCTTCCTTTGTAGTCTGAGGCTTCACCTGGCTCTTTGCCGATGCGTCACCCTTTGACTTTTGGAAGTCACCAGTCAACTTCAAAAGCGCTTCAACCTGCTCGGTTGGTTGAGCACCAACACCTAGCCAGTAAACTGCACGGTCTGAATTGATTTCAATGATTGATGGTTCAGTGGTTGGTACGTAACGACCGATCTCTTCGATTACGCGGCCATCACGCTTAGTGCGTGAATCAGCGACGACGATACGGTAGTGCGGCGACTTGAGCTTGCCAAGACGCTTTAGGCGGATTTTTACAGCCACAATGCTCCTGTTAGTTATGTATTGGGGCGAACGATCAACCGTGAGCGTGGGGGCACACTCGGTATTCTTGCTCTAATGGGGTTGCCGGCTCCAGTTTGGTTAGAGGGTCAAACTGCGGGCAACTTGTTTATTCTGCCAGAAAACAAGCCGTTCAGGCAACTATTACTTGATACCGAAGGCCGAGCCGGAATCTTTCGGCCCCTCATCCAGACTGATGCCCTGAGCCTCGGCTGCACGCTTTGCAGGATTCCCTGATTTGGATCCCTTTTTCTTAGCTTTGTCTTTCTTGGCTGGACTAGGTCTATTCGGTAAGCCAACGGGCATCCCAGGAATTCCTGGGTTTCCACCCTTAGAAACGGTCTTCATCATTTTCGCCGCTTGCTCAAATCGGTTGACCAGAGCATTCACATCAGTGACCGTCATACCGGACCCCTTGGCAATACGCAGTCTTCTAGAACCATTTAGGATCTTCGGATTTCTTCGTTCGACAGGGGTCATCGACAGAATGATTGCTTCAGTCCTAGTGATCTCGCTCTCATCGAACTGGTCGAGCTGGCTTTTTAGTTTTCCTGCCCCTGGCATCATGCCGAGCATGCTCTTTATCGAGCCCATCTTTTTGATCTGGTTCATCTGATCCAGGAAGTCTTCCAAGGTGAAGGTATCCTTGGCCATCTTTTCGGCTAGCTCAGCAGCCTGCTCCTGATCGAATGCCTGCTGGGATTTTTCTATCAGGGTGAGAATATCTCCCATGTCCAGAATTCGAGATGCCATTCGATCGGGATAGAAAGGCTCAAAGCTACCTAGGTCTTCACCAGTTGAAGCGAAGATGATGGGTTTACCAGTTACCTCGGCGACTGAAAGGGCTGCACCTCCTCGGGCATCACCATCTAGCTTGGTAAGCACGACGCCGGTAATTCCAACACCGTCTTCAAAGGCCTTGGCCACATTGACAGCATCTTGACCAATCATGGCATCCACCACGAAAAGAATCTCATCGGGATCTGTGGCCTTGGCAATCGCTCTGGCCTGATCCATCATTTCCTGATCAACACCAGTTCGTCCAGCGGTGTCTATGATCACAACAGAGAATTCTTTTCTACTGGCTTCCTTGATGGCATCTTTCGAAACCGCAACTGGATTGCCAACACCGTTACCGGGTTCTGGGGCAAAAACTGGTACCGCTACACGCTCACCAATTACCTGAAGTTGATTCACCGCATTAGGTCGCTGCAAATCACAGGCGACTAGTAACGGAGTCTCACCTTGGGATTTGAGCCACATGGCTAACTTTCCAGCCAAAGTGGTTTTACCAGAACCTTGCAAACCAGCCAGCATTATGACTGTCGGTGGTTTCTTAGCGAATTGTAGTTTCCGCTGTGCTCCACCCAAAATCTTGATTAGTTCATCTTGAACAATTTGAACAACCTGTTGTGCTGGGTTCAGCGCTTTCGAAACTTCATCACCGAGCGCCCGCTCTCGAACAGCTCCGATAAAGTTTTTGACGACCTCGATGGCAACATCTGCTTCTAGAAGTGCTCGACGGATCTCTCGCAGAGTTGCATCGATGTCGCTAGCCGATAGCTTTCCCCTAGCCCGCAGGTTTCTAAAGGTATCCGCTAAGCGCTCAGAAAGATTACCAAACAACTAGTTTTGTCCTAACAGTCCATCAACAAAGTCTTTAGGTTCAAAGAAACCAAAATCATCAATTCCTTCACCCACCCCTACTAACTTAACTGGAATATCTAACTCACGCTGAATCATGTATACGATGCCACCCTTAGCGCTACCATCCAGTTTGGTTAGCACTAGGCCGGTAACCTTGGCTACCTCAGTAAAGGCCTTGGCTTGGGCTAAAGCATTCTGCCCAGTGGTGGCATCAATAACCAGAAGCACCTCATCGAGAGTTAGCTGCTTTTCAACAATGCGCTTGATCTTGGCTAGCTCATCCATAAGGCCCTGTTTATTTTGTAATCGGCCAGCGGTATCAATAATCACCACATCAGACTGGTTGGCAATAGCTGCCTCGACGCTCTTGAACGCAACCGACGCCGGGTCTGCCCCTGACTGGGCGGTAACTAGTTCCGCCCCTGCTCTTTTGGCCCAGGTAGCTAACTGCTCGACCGCGGCAGCACGAAATGTGTCGGCAGCTCCTAAGGTAACCTTGGCCCCAGATTTGTTCAGGTAGTTGGCCAATTTACCTATCGTGGTTGTTTTCCCTGCACCGTTTACGCCAACCACGAGGATTACCTTGGGATTAGCGCTCTCGGCAAGATTCAATTCACTATCTGACCTCGATAGTCGCTCAATCAATAGCTCGCGCAGAATCTGCCTGAGTTCTGTTTCTGAAGTTACCGAGGCTCGCTTGGCACGGACTCTAAGTTCTGCCACTAGATCGCTTGCCGCAGCACCTCCAAAATCTGACTGAATCAGGACATCTTCCAGAGCTTCCAAATCTTCAAGATCGAATTTAACTCTGGAAAATATGGAACGAATGGTTGAACCAAGGATTTTTTCGGGTACTGGTTTAGATTCGGTGGAATCTTTCTTACGCCAAAACATCTGGCACTACTCAGACTCTTCGATGCGCTGTCCCACCACAGCACTCATACCCTCGCGCATTGAGACACCGTAGAGTGCATCAGCAATTTCCATAGTCCTCTTCTGGTGCGTGACAATCACCAACTGAGAAGAGTTTTTCAAATCTGTAAAGATGTTTAGTAGTCGACCTAGGTTGGCATCATCCAATGAGGCTTCAACCTCGTCCAACACGTAAAAGGGCGAGGGGCGAGCTTTGAATATTGCAAAGAGAAGAGCCAGCGCTGCCAAAGATCTCTCACCACCGGATAAAAGTGAGAGGCGTTCGATACGTTTGCCAACCGGCTTCACGTTAACTTCGATACCTGTGGTTAGCAAATTGTCGTGGTCAGTCAGATAAATCGATCCGGTACCACCCGGGAAAAGAACCGGGAAGACCTGCTCAAAAGCTTTCTTGGTGTCATTGAAAGCTTCTTCGAATATGGTTTGCATCTTCTCATCAAGTTCCTTGATGATTTGAATCAGATCGGTTCTAGTCTTGGTTAGATCCGCCAACTGTTCAGTCAAATACTTGTGGCGCTGCTCCAAAGCGGCAAATTCCTCTAGAGCAAGCGGGTTGACTTTACCCAATCGATCCAAAAGTCGCTCCGCTTCGTGCAATCTCTTCTGCTGCTCTTGGCGGTTAAAGATCTTCGGAGCCTCAGGATTATCTGGGTCCGGTATCAACTGATCAGGGCCATACTCACTAACCAGAGCGTGCTGATCGAGGCTCAATTCATCGCTGGCCTTAGCCACCAGATTGGCAAGGTTCAATCTCTTCTCGTGGTTAGCCATTTCCAAATCATGAACTGTCTGAGTCAGTTGCGACTGACGGTTAATCAAGGTAGCCGTTTCACCGCGGAGTCTTACCAATTCTTCATTTTGGTTGCGACGCTTACTCTCCAAATCGTGCAGGGCAAGCTTGGCCTGGTTCGCCGATTCGGTGATGCTAGCGATGATAGTTGGCAAAACTCCTATTACATTCTTTGCAGGTCTGAGCTGTTCTTTTCTGGACTCGGCTCGAAGCTTTGCCTGCTCGATGGCATCCAAAGCATCATTGATTTGTGCACGCAGCGAATTAGCTCGCTCCGCTTCAACTCTCAGTCTTTCCTGTGCCGCACCTAATTCAACTCTGACATCAAGTTCTTTAGCTCTTGCCTGATCCACTTTCTGAACTAATTCATCACGGTCGCCAAGAGCTAACGTGGGGCGCTCAGTCAAACCGAATTGTTCAAATTTTCGCTGTGCTTCGGCAACAGTTTCAGCAGCCTGACTGATAACTTCTTTAGTCCCTTGAGCCACTCCAACCAAACGGTTCTTTTCTGCTTCTAGTGCTTCGACCTGAACTCTTAGCCGACCAAGCTTTTCCGCATTCGCAGCTCGCTCACCATCATGGCGCTTTAGTTCCGCAAGAGCTCGAGCGGTTTTTTCTTCGGCAGCAATCTTGGCTTGTCGTTTTAGAGCCGATTCAGCCTTGAGCGTCTCAATCTGTCCGTTAACCTCAACAAGTTTTGCTTCGGCGGCATCGCGCTCGGCAACAAGTTCGACCTTCGATCTTTCCTGACCGGAGCCTCCCCTGATCACAGATTCGGTTATCACATCACCTGCTTTGGTGATGACGGTTAGATCTCCAGAAACCTTTTGGCTCTCATAAAGTTTCTTGGCTGACTGGATATCCTCAACGATGACGATATTGGCTAAGGTCAAAAGAATTCCGTTAGGTGCGCTCACCACATCAACCGCGTTGACTGAACCGCTTAGGTTGGGCAGGTTAGCGGGTTTGATTGTGTTGTCGATATCTGCAATAACCAACTCAACTCTTCCAGAGTTAGTTTCCTTGAGGTGATCGATTGCACCGAGTGCTTCATCACGGGTATCAGCAATCAGCGCATCAGCGAGCGTGCCAAGCGCTGCGGCGATTGCCTGCTCGTAACCAGGCTCAATAGTTATGTGGTTGGCTAGTAATCCTCTGATGCCTCTTAGGCCAGCTCGAGATAACTCAGATGCACCGTCTTTTTGCTCTAAAACGCTGCTAAGCGCATTTCGCTTTGCAGTTAATGCCTCGCGCTCACGCTCAGCAGCGTGGGTCTTGTCTCTTAGGGCTTCGATTTCCTGAGTTAGGGAAGAAACCTCCCTGGTGGCTAATTCATAGTTCGCTTCGTAAGTGTTATCGCTTGGCTGAGTCAGGTTGAGTTGATCTTCAAGGGTTTTGAATGAACTCAGCGCTTCCCTGTATCTTCCATCACTATCGGTGATGGCTTGCTCTTGCCTAGTTAGTTCTTCACGCAGGGAGTTGTAACGGGTTTGGGCCAGACCTATGGCACCGTTTAATTCAGCTGCCTTATTGTCATAATCAGAAATCTCTTTAGATTTCTGCTGAACCAAAAGATCAAATCCATCCAGTACTGCTCTTGCTTCATCACGAGCCTCTTCAGCCTGACGCAAGAGTTCTTTTAAGTTTTCAACCGCACCGGTTAGTTCAATGACACTTTCCTCGGCCTTGAGCGCTTCTGCCTCGATGGCCTGAGGATCAACCAGCGCCTTATTTGACCGATCCTGTTCCTCCAAGAGAGCAACTCGCTGCTGAGCGATAGTTAGCATGGAGCGGAACTTCTCGGTAATCGAGTCAAAAGCAAAAGCCAAACTTCTTGCTGTTTCGACCTCGGAAGACATTTGCAGCGCTTCTAACTCAGTTAGTCGAGCTGTGTTCTCATCCAGCTGCTGTTGCAGAATGTTTCTCTCTGCCTTACGGTCGGATTCAGATTGCGATGTCTCATCCAGTTGGTTTAGTAGATCAACCACATCAGCTGCCAAGAGTCTTGCTCTTGAATCTCTAACCACACTGGCAATGCCCTGCGCCTGCCTTGCAGTTTCAGCCTGTTGTCCAAGTGGACGGAGTTGTCTTTTAACTTCACCGGCAAGATCATTAAGTCTTGTCAGATTGGCCTTCATGGCTTCAAGCTTGCGCTCGGTTTTTTCTTTACGCCTTCTGTGCTTGAGAATTCCGGCAGCTTCTTCGATATATCCGCGACGCTCTTCAGGGGTAGCTTTTAGGATTCCATCGAGCATTCCTTGCCCGACGATTACGTGCATCTCTCGACCTAAACCAGTGTCTGATAGCAGTTCCTGAACATCAAGTAGTCGACAGGGTTCACCGTTGATGGCGTATTCAGATCCACCATTTCTAAACAGCGTTCTGGAGATTGTCACCTCAGAGTATTCAATTGGCAGCACACCGTCTGAGTTATCTATAGTCAGCGCTACCTCGGCTCGACCAAGGGGGCCCTTTGTTGCAGTTCCGGCAAAGATGACATCTTCCATCTTTCCGCCACGAAGAGTCTTTGGACCCTGCTCACCCATCACCCAGGCCAGTGCATCAACCACGTTTGACTTACCAGAACCGTTTGGGCCGACCACACAGGTAACGCCTTTTTCAAGGACAAAAGTCGTAGGGTTGGCGAACGACTTAAAGCCCTTGAGGGTCAGGCTTTTTAGATGCAAAGTAGTTCGCTTTCTCGCAAAAAATTGTTTGGTTGCTCTATAAAAATTACCTTATAAAGAGACTCTGGCTGACCAGTTAGGCGGGTGTTTAGAGTCTTTGACCACGCAGTTTTTGGCAGTTTGGGCAGTAATGCGAGCCTCGGTTCATCCAATTATCCCGTCGAATCGGTCGCTGGCAACGAGAGCAGGGTAGGCCTGTTTGGCCGTAGGCATTGAGGTTGATACTGAAAAAGCCTGATTCTCCGTTCACATTCTTATATTGCTCATCAAAGCTGGTGCCACCCTGGCTTACGGCACTGGCTAAGACATCGGTAACCTCCGCCAAAAGCAGTCTGGCCTTAGGCCCAGAAATAGTTGAGGCTAACTGGTCATAGTGGATTTTGGCGCGCCATAGCGACTCATCGGCGTAGATATTGCCGATGCCGCTGATTACTTGCTGGTCCAAAAGCACACGCTTGATTCCAGAGCGTTTTTGCTTGAATCTGGCAAGCACCAGCTCAGGGTCAAAAGCCTTATCCAGCGGGTCGCGAGCAATGTGTCTGGCTTGACTGGGAATCAAATTCACCCAAGGCCGATCTTCCTCTGTTCCGTAGAAGCCACCGGATTTTTCATCCTCAGTTGGTTCCATCACATCAATAGCCAGCGAACCAAAAATGCGCTGATCAACAAAGCGAACCTCAAGTTTTTGCCGGTCGCTGCCTTTTAGTCTGATGGTGATCCTGTTAAGCGCATCCGCTTCAAAACCTGGTGTTCTAACAAGTATCTGACCGCTCATTCCTAAATGGCCCATCAGAGCCAGTTGCGGTTCGTTGCGCTTCACGCTCAATGGAAGCCATAAGAATTTTCCTCGGCGAACCGCCCCTTCGATTATTCGCCCAGTTAGAGTCTCAATGAAATCCCGGCTACCTGCAACATGTCTTTTCAAACTCCTGGCATCATGAACCTCAACTGAGCTGACCTTTGCCCCGATGATGGTTTCTTGCAGACCAAGTCGAACGGTCTCAACTTCTGGTAATTCTGGCATAACTAGGACCGAAGTTGGCTAAGAGCGGCACTGGCTGCCATCGCCTCAGCAGATTTTCTTGATTTACCTTGACCAGAAGAAATCTCTTTACCCGAAATAAGCACCTTGGCAAAGAAAATTCGATCATGATCTGGACCTGTAAAACTGACTTCAAATTCTGGCTCGCCTAGCCCAAGTTTCTTGGCTAGTTCGAAAAGCACAGTTCGGGGCTCACTGGTTTCTAAAAGAAGCTCTCGATCATCAACCAGAGGCAAAACATGCTTGGCAATTATGATCCTAGCGTTTTCGATTCCACCGGATAGAAACGCAGCACCGATTACTGCCTCAAGCGCGTCGGCGAGAATATTTGGCTTGGCAGACCCACCACTGGATAATTCACCCTTACCCAATCTCAGGAATTCACCGAGACCGATTTGCTCAGCGGCCAGAGAAAGAGTTTTAGCTGAAACGGTTGAGTTTCGAAGCCTAGAAAGTTCACCTTCATCCAAGTTTGGGTTAGCTCTAAAAAGAAAGTCGGTAACTAAAAAACCCAACACCGAATCACCGAGAAATTCGAGGCGTTCGTTGTCGGGTGTTTTGCCGTTTTCATATGAAAACGAGGTGTGAGTTAGAGCAGTTTCCAGAAGTTCATGGTCAATGCTTACGCCTAGCCTTTGGATAAGCGTGGCGTAACTCAAAATCTTGGCCTAGATTTAGGCGTCAGCTACCTTGCGGCCCTTGTACTCGTAGAACTGAACGTCTCCGTTCGAGTCTTCTACTGCACGAGCGCGGTGCGGCAAGCTGTATACGGTCTTACCGTTGATAACGGTCTTTACCAGCTGGGTGTTGTTAGCTACCCAAGCCGAACGACGGTGACGGGTGTTCGATCTAGACATACGTCTTTTAGGAACTGGCATCAGTCTTCACTCTCTTTCGCAAACTTTTCTAGCTCACTCCACCTTGAATCAATCTTGGCGGCATGGGCATGATCTGGATTTTCATTAATCTTCAAACCACATTCCGGGCACAGACCAAGACAGTCTTTGCTGCAGATTGGGGTAAACGGAAGATTTAGAACAACCGAATCAACGATGACCTGTTCTAAGTCGATTTGCTCGTCTTTGACAATCAAGTCATCTTCTACCTGTAAAGAATAGGCGAAAAGCTCCTGAATATCTACCTCTATGCCTATCTGCAAGGCATCCAGACACCTAGCGCAGTCAGCCTGAGCCTTGGTTCTGAGTGTTCCAGACACATAAATGCCCTCGTGCACGCTTTCTAGCCTCAGCGACAGATTTACTGAGCCACCTTTGGGAACCTTGGCTAAACCTGCCCCCAAATCAGCATCAAGAACTATATCGGTCTCAATTTCACGCATCGTTCCGGATCGATGCATCAGGTCATGGACTGGAATCAAAAACCTGCTCATTTAGCCACGCAACCTCTTGGCCACGGGCTCTGGCACATACTTCGATATGTCTCCCCCGAGATCGCTAACTTGCTTTACCAAAGAAGATGAAACAAAACCATGCACCGGATCGGCTGGAATGAAGACCGTCTCAATTCCGCTCAAATCCCTGTTTACCTGAGCCATTGGCAGTTCATAATCTAAATCAACATTTGTGCGGATGCCTTTGACCAAGGCATTAGCGTTTACTGTCTTGCAGTAATCAACCAGAAGGCCGGTGTCAAAAGAGTTCACCACAAAATTGCCTTTTTGGTTATTAAGGATTTCGCTGATCATCTCCACTCGTTGACTTGCGGAAAATCTTGGCTTTTTGGTTGGGTTGTGAACAACTACTACGTGAACTGTTTCAAACATCTTGGCAGCTCGGATAGCGATATCGAGATGCCCGAAAGTAAAGGGGTCAAAAGAACCTGGATAAACGGCGATGGCCATACCTATAAGGTTAGCCGACTATGCCTTGGTTAGAAAGTCTGCTCTCTGCTTATCAATCTGCTCAAGGGATAAAGCCAGCAGAGGGTGCTTTTCAAGGGTGGGGTCGTTCTGGAAAAGGCTCAATACCTGAGTTCTGACATCCTGAATCAACTGCTGGTCTTTGAGCACCCTGAGAAGTTTCAAACTGCTTCTGCCGCCGGACTGGCTGGCCCCAAGAACATCTCCCTCACGACGTATCTCGAGATCAATCTCACTGAGTTTAAAGCCGTCGCTGGTCTCGGCAACCGCCTTTACTCTCTCCAATGCAAGCGAGCCTTCTTCAGCCGAGGTCAGCATAAGGGCAAGACCTGGATGCTCCCCTCGGCCAACTCGACCGCGCAACTGGTGCAACTGGGAGATGCCAAACCTATCGGCATCAAGAATCACCATTGTGGTTGCATTTGGAATATCAACCCCAACTTCAATGACCGTAGTTGATACGAGGATATCTATTTCACGATTGGTGAACTTAGTCATCACTTCCGCTTTGGTCTCTGCTGACTGCCTACCGTGCAATAAACCGATTCTTAGATCTTTGAGGATTGGATTGGCTTTTAGTTCCTCCGCTACTAACACAGCTGAGGCAAGCGGTCGCTTCGGTTTTCCATCCTCAGGTAACTGTTCAATATCAGGGGCATCATCTTTTTCATCAATCCGAGGGCAAACTACAAAAACCTGCCTCCCCGCGGTTACCTCTTCTCTGACTCGCTGCCAGACTCGAGCAACTAGATTTGGTTGATCCACGGTAATCACATGCGAGGCGATTGGCTTTCGGCCATTCGGTAGTTGATCTAAAACTGATATATCTAAATCACCAAAAACTGTCACAGCTCGAGTCCTTGGAATAGGGGTCGCAGTCATGGTCAGGACATGAGGTGCACTCTTTCCTTTGAGCCTCAGCGCTTCACGTTGCTCAACACCGAACCGGTGTTGCTCATCAATCACGATTAGCCCAAGGTCATAAAACTCGACCTTCTCGGCAATCAAAGCGTGTGTTCCAACTATGATTTTTGCCTTACCCGAGATTATTGCTAGCAAAGCCGATTTTCTATCAGCAGCGTTCAATTGGCCCGTAAGTAAAGTGAGGCCCAGTTCTTTAGCGAGTTCCGGCCCAATGGTTTTCAAGATGGATTGATAATGCTGTGAGGCTAAAACTTCAGTTGGAGCTAGAAGAGCTGCCTGCCCGTCACTTTCAGCGACCGTCAGCATCGCCCTAACCGCAACGAGGGTTTTTCCAGCACCCACCTCACCCTGCAATAGACGATTCATCGGATGCCCCGAAGCTAAATCTTTAGCAATTTCATTTCCACTGACAACCTGTTTAGCGGTGAGAGTGAAGGGCAGAGCGCTATCAAATTTTTCTAACAAGCCACCAGGCCTTGCTTCACGAACCGTGCTTTGTTGATGTTTGAGTAGCAGTCGAGATCTTGTCAGGGTTGCCTGAAGCATGAAAGCTTCCTGGAATTTGAGCCTTTCGAGAGCTTTGTGAGCCTCATCTAGGTTCTTTGGTTGATGTATTTGCCTGATGGCCTGATCGATACTCAACATACCCTGGGTCAACTCCTGTGGGATTTCATCCTGCAGAGTTTCTAGACCATCGAGCACAATCTTGATTGACCGTTGAATCATCCAGGTCGTGCAGCTCGAGGAAGCTGGGTAGATAGGTATCGGTAGCTCAGCCCAAGCCTTCGCGACATCATCTTCAATCTCGTCATTGAACAGGGCGTAATCAGGATGTGAAAGTTGCAGCTTATTGTTGTAGCTGCCGATTTTTCCAGACCAAAGCCCTCTGGTTCCGGGGGCTAGTTTCTGTTTACGCCAGGCTTGATTGAAAAATGTTGCTGTGACAAAACCTTCCCCGTCGGTAATCTTCACTTCAAGAATGTGGCCTGCCTTACCCTTCATTCTTCGCTCAGTAACATCCACGACATCGGCAATCAAGGTAGCGGTTTCACCTACTGGGATTCCAGAGATTTTGGTGAGTTCTCCTCTAGCGCTATACCTCCGGGGGTAGTGCATTAAAAGGTCTGCAGCGGTTACCAGAGATAAGCTCTTGGCTAATGCCTTGGCGGTCTTTTCACCCAAGAGCCGGTTCAGTGGCGTTTGCGGTAACAGCATGGTTAAATCTTCCCCGAAGGTTTATCTAAGTTAGGCTAGCCACACTATGACCAGAATCATCGGTGGAATTGCGGGCAGTAGAACACTCATCTCGCCAGCCAAATCCACTAGACCGACCAGTGATCGAATTCGTGAGAGCATCTTTAGCCGTTTGGATGCTCTAAACCTTATCGAAGAATCTCGAGTTCTGGATCTTTATGCTGGAACCGGTGCATTGGGGCTAGAGGCTGCAAGTAGGGGTGCAGAACGAGTTGTTTTCGTGGAGAACAATAAGCAGGCACTGGGTGGAATCATTCAGAATTTCCGTATGGTCAAAACAGCCCTGCAAAAAGAGAATCTGGACTGTGATTTCCAGGCGGTTGGAAAGACTGTGCTTAGTTTTCTGGGCAGCCAAAGTGAAAGCTTTGATCTGGTGTTCATTGACCCGCCATATGAACTTTCGAATGATTCAGTCACCGATGTTTTGGAGCAGCTGCTAGCCTTTCTTGAACCAAATGCAACCATAGTTTTAGAACGCTCCAGTAGAGATCAGCAACCAAAAATTCCTTCCGCTCTGAGTTTGAGTGAAGCCAAGAATTACGGCGACACAGTGGTTTATTGGCTCAACAACTAAACTAAACAGGTGCAAGAACCTGTAAAGACGCACTGGACCAAGATCCACATAATGGCTTTAGCCAGAGGCTTTAGCCTATTAGGAACTGAACTCACTATTTTCACGCTTGTCTTCCGTGAAAAAGAGCTAGGGCCAGCTGCAGTTGCAGCACTGTTTATTGTCGGAACCCTACCGGTAATCATTTTCTCTCCGATAGCTGGAACTATCGCTGATCGATTTTCAACCAAAACTGTTATCCCCATCTTGTCTGTAATCGGCGGCTTGGCCGTTTTTGCACAGACCCAACGTCTAGAAACCTGGGCCATCCTCACCTTGCTGTTCATAGCAAACACCTGTGCCTCAATCGTTGGACCGACCTGGGCTAAGTTAACTCCACTACTGGCAACCAAGGACGATATCTCCAGAGCCATGGGAACCATCCAGAGTTATTTCTCACTGGCTGGATTATTCGGACCAGCAGTAGCGGGAATCCTCGTTTCACAAACCGGCTATGTCATTACTTTTGTGAT
>JBJTHM010000005.1:0-3819 GCA_046094465.1 Rhodoluna sp.
GCATGTCCCAAATGCCTCCTTGCCTGTTAATCCCACGATTTCAATCTCCCTCGGCAACTCTCAGAATGCCACCACCGTCACCTCGAGACTGGAAGATTTGGATAACTACGGCTGGTGGGGCATCACCACAATCCCTACCGGTTCGTCCTCCCTCTGCATTTGGGCTACTGAACTGCCGAAAAGTTCAACCTGTATAGATCCAGGCAATCTACGTCATATATGGCTCGATTCCACAGGAACACCTTTTTTAAGTCGCGTAGCAGCTACGAAAAACATTAAGGTTCACCTGAACACCTCTTCAAAAACCGGAAGGTTTGCTGTCTTAGATGTAAATGGTGCAGTGCAAACCCAACCGTTTGTTCGAGTAGGCACTGACTTTATTGCAACTTTCCCAGTGCCAGCAACGACTACCACTTATACCATCAAGACTCAATCAACTCGCAGTAAAAAATTGTTTGATGACACTCAACCTATTGGTGGTGATGCATCAAAGCTTTCAGACATCTACCTAAATAACGGTGTGGAAAGGATTTTTGCTAGCGTCGCAGAGAGATCTAATCTAGCCATCATTCACTACAACCGCCCAGATAACAACTATCGCAGTTGGGGAATCCACGTTTGGTACGACCAAAACGTTGGCGGCGCTCAAACTGAAACTCTGTGGGCGAGACCCAAGTCTCCGGTCTCTTCTAAACCTGATAGCTGGGGCGTAAAATTCAGCATTCCGCTGGTCGCCTTCACCTCAAAGCTACCGTTCATTATTCATAAAGGTGAACTCAAAGATCCATCTGCATCAAATCAGTATTTGGATCTAGCGAAATATGGTCATGAGATCTGGATTGAATCAGGTAAGGCTGATGCTGAAGGCAATTTTGTAATTGCCAAACCGCAACTGCCAGGTCAAGAAACAACTTCTGAGGATGTTTCTCTCAGTGAAGCAACTGCCCTTGCCTCTGATTCACCAAGATCCTCTTTCGCAAACGACTCTATTTATTTTGTGATGACTGACCGTTATAAAAACGGGGATTCAACCAATGATCTTGGTGGGACAGGAAGTACCAATCGCAACGTATCTGGATTTGACGCTACGGATGGAGCTTGGTCGCACGGTGGCGACTTAGCCGGATTACTCGATGGCTGTAATAGAACCGATGGTTCTGGCGAAGGAGTCCCGAGAATCAAGAAACTGGGATTCAGCGCCATCTGGATAACTCCTCCTTTCAAGCAGAACTTTGTTCAAGGAGGCTCAGCAGCCTATCACGGCTACTGGATCAACGACTTCACCCAGATAGATCCACGCTGGGGCACCAATGCCCAGTTCAAGAGTTTTGTGGATTGCGCTCACCGACTTGGTATAAAAGTTGTCCTTGATATCGTGGTCAATCACACCGGAGACATAGTAACTTTCAGTGATGGCTGGTACGGCTTTAGAAGCACTCCGTCCAATCGTGCGACAATCCCTGCATGGGCTAGCAACCTAAAAGCACCAAGTTGGCTAAATGATGTCAACAACTACCACAACCAGGGAAACATAAGCGATTGGGGCAATACCTACCAATCGCAAAATGGTGACTTCTACGGACTTGATGATCTAAAGACAGAATCAGATACCGTAATCAACGGTTTTGCTGATGTGTATTCCAAGTGGGTAAATGATTTCGATGTCGATGGTTTCAGAATTGACACTGCAAAGCATGTTGATAATCAATTCTTCCTAAAATGGTGGCCCAAGATGGCGCAGCAGACCGCCCAGGCGATGCAGGGTAAGGGACAGAAACTTTTTGCTTTCGGTGAGTTCTACGATTCGAACATTCATAACCAGGCTAACTACATGCGTAAGTATGGTCTTCCATCTGCCTTGGATTTCACTTTCCAGAACAGATCACTTCCATTTGTTTCGGGTGGAGCTGCGAGCAACATTGGTGATGTCTTCGGTAATGACAACCTCTTTATTGCAAAAGATAAGAGTCCATACGACCTAGTAACATTCCTGGGAAATCACGACATGGGAAGAGTCGCCTACCTACTCAACCAATCTGGAGCCACGAGATCGCAGAGTGTGCTGCTTGGCCATGACCTGATGTTCTTGACTAGAGGTATACCTAGCGTCTACTACGGTGACGAAGTTGGAATGATCGGCACCGGTGGAGATAAATCAGCCAGACAGGATATGTTCCCGACCCAGGTGAACTGGTGGCGTTCCGAGGACAGAGTCTTTGGATCATCAATAGGGACTGGTTCATCGCTAACGGTGACCACTCCGCTCACTACCAGAATCACCCAGCTGAACAGTCTTCGTAAGCAGCATCCAGCTCTCGCTTCGGGCTCTCAGACGATACGCTCAGTAGATGGTAACGCACTGGTTATAAGTAGATTTGATGCTTCTTCAAGAACTGAATACCTAGTTGGTTTCAATAGCGGAAACTCAGCAAAGTCAGTTTCAGTAATCACTTCCACCCCGTCAAGCCAGTGGCAATCCTTGCTCTCTTCTGCCACCCTAAATAGCGGTACGGGAGGAGAAATCACGTTCAGCATTCCTGCTCGTTCGACAGTGATTTTCAAAGCAAACAGCAGTCTGCCTCAAGCAAACGACAACATCATAGTTTCGCTCACTGCAAATCTTGATTCGGCTAACAAGTCTGTGAACCTATCGGCAGGAGTGCCTGGTAGTGATTTGGGTACTGTCACATTCGCGGTCAAACAGAATTCAGGACCGTGGAGTGTCGTCGGTGCCGATGATTCTAGGAACTTTGGAATGGTCTGGGACTACCAGAGCCTACTCGGGACTGGCCTTGCTCCTCAAACCAAGCTTTCAATTATCGCTATCTACAAGAGCACGACTGGAAAGATTTCTGTCTCAGGAATCAAACAACTGACCACTCCCTAGATGTAGTTAGGCGATAATTGCCTAGTGGCTAGTAATCTTCAGTTTTCTAAACGAAAGTTAGTGCTACCGGTATTTCTACCGTCATTTCTATTTTCTGCAGCAGAGTTTGGAATCATTCCATCTGTCCCAGCCACTGCCATTGCTCTGGGTGCTGACTTAGCAACGGCTGGTGCTATCACTGGGCTAATGATGGTGGGCAGGCTAGTCGCAGATCTACCTGCCGCCAAACTGGTGGATCTACTCGGGGAGCAGCGAGCCATGGTTGTTGCTAGTGCCAGTGCAGCTTTAGGAATACTTTCATCACTTTTTGCAACAAATCTTTTTATGCTGGGGGCTGGAGTTTTTCTAGTTGGTGCGGCCGCAGCGGTTTTTGGTTTGGCAAGACTTGCCTGGATGACCGAGCATGTCCCCCTCCAAGTTAGAGCCAGGTCGCTATCGATTCTTGGTGGAATGTTCCGAGCTGGATCATTTGCTGGCCCGGCTATTGGAGCATGGGTGATCTCTCACTATTCGGTTCAAGCTGTTTACTATTTACCTCTGGTACTTTGCGGATTAGCAGCACTAATTCTTCTTCTAGCTAAGGCTGAGCCTGAAAGGGTTAAATCGGCAACTTCTCTTTCGGAAACATTTAAGGTTGCAAAGCGAGAAGGTAAGAAACTAGCAACAATCGGTGTGGCATCATCGATTCTTTCTGCACTTCGGGGCACCAGAATGGTCGGGCTTCCGCTTCTAGGTGTTGCCTTGGCTATCCCAACCGAGCAAGCATCGCTCTACATCGCTTTTGCAGGTGCACTCGATTTCGCCATGTTTTACCTCAGTGGGCAAATCATGGATAGGTTCGGCAGAGCTTTTGCGGCTGTGCCCACACTTGTTGGTCTTGGTATCACGCACTTTATGGTTTCGATGGCAACCGACTCGCAAACTTTCTTGAT
>JBJTHM010000006.1:0-5124 GCA_046094465.1 Rhodoluna sp.
ACCTGGATAAGCGCAAAGGAACTTGGATTAGGACCGGTATTGAAAAAAGCGAGAAGCTTTTTCATGCCTGGGGTTGGTGGGCAATAGTAATAGCCAGGTTTATGCCTTGGGCCAGAGTGCTTGTTCCAGCGATTGCTGGCATTTCTAAAATGAACTACTACAAGTTCTTTAGCGCCAACCTAGTTGGCGCTTTAGCTTGGGGGACTGGCCTTACCCTAACCGGTTACTACTCAGCTTCGATACCTCAGGTGAAAAGTGCTTCATACATCATTGCTGGCATCTTCATTTCTGCAAGCATTATTGCTGGGGTCAGAATCTGGCTAAAAAACCGTCGTAGTCAAACTGAAATCAGCTAGCTCCATAGATTTCTCTCTAGCGTAGAAATCTAACTCTTGGGCAGCCCAGATCTGCCAGTAATCCATAAACCGGTCACCATCTCGCTCAAACCATCTTGCCTTACGAGTTTGTTCATCCGCCTCTAACCAAACACTTGAAATAGCCAACTGTTTAGTGAAACTGTTTATGGCACCACAGCCTTCAATGATTAGCGGTGTGCCACCGGAGAATTCTCGCCATGCATTTCTTTTTCCTAGTTCCCAATCAAACTCCTGCCAACTGGCTGTGCCAGTTCGCATAAAAGAAGTCAGTATTACTCGGTTTAGATATTCAACTCCGGCTTGTAAGCCATCCCAGCCTGGATACAGATCATCCAGATGAATTATTCGAGGAAGTGAATCTCCTTCCGCAAATAACGTATTTGTAATTCTTTAGCAAAGGTTGATTTACCGGCTCCAGCACGACCATCAATCAAAACAATCGGCGTCGAGCTGGAAGATTCAAGAACTAGTTCACAAAGCTCTGTTAATTGCTGTGTCTTAGACGGGTTAGCTTTCAATCGGCACGCGGTTTTGCTTAGGGATAACTTTATAGATTCCAAAGAATATAGGAGCGGCAAAGACTATGTTGATAGCTATCAACCAGTATGCGGTGGAAGGATTATTGGCATCTGTTCTAACCAGGATGTTGTAGAACTGGTAGAAGAAAGCAAAGTAGCCAAGGCTTAGAACATAGATTCTAGATCTACCTCTAAATAGAGCAATGTTACCGATTATGTATGCCAACAAAAGCAGTGCTACAGACTGACCCAAATTGAGGCTCAAGAAGATCATGGTTACTAAACCAAAACCCAAAATCACATAGAGCGTGATTTTATTCACTGTCAAAGAAATACAGCAGGCAACAAACGAGGCCAAAACAACAAATAGACCTAAACCAAGAAAGCCACTGTATTCAATGTTCATCCAACCTTCACCACTTGGTGGCTTCACTCTGAAGGTCTCACCACGGTTATAGCCAAACCAAGCTATTAGAGCCAGTAGGTTTAGTGCGATGGCGTAACTAACCAGCATCGGGACAATAATCTGGCGGATTCGGACTTTAGGCTTCATGGCTTTAAGCCTAACTTTTTATATCTGTTCGATAAGCACATCTGGGTGCTTATCGAAGCGGTAACCCTGGCCTCTTACGGTTCTAAAGATGTCCTCGTAGCCTCCGAGCTTCGCTCTGAGCCTTCTGAGGTGGACATCTATGGTTCTACCAGCAATAGTTTCCTCCTCAAGCCAGAGGGCATCCAGCAGTTCTTCACGGGGGATAGTTTCACCAGAGCACTCAACCAAATACTCAACTATAGAAAACTCCTTCTCAGTCAGCTCTGCATTCTTACCGTCTATAAAGACCTTTCTCCTAGCCAGATCTATAACCACTCCGGTTGCAGCCCTATCTTGCTCAACAGCTCGAGATTGTTCATTTTGTCTAGAAAGTGCTGCCCTAACGATATCGACATTTCTGCCACCGCAACCTGCCTTAGCCAGGGCAACTGCGGCAAAGGACTCTATATCTAGTCCTGGTGCGATTTCTTCTAAAGTCTTACGGAGCCGGCGAACTATCTCAGCAAGACTCGTTCCCGCTTGCTTGGCTGTTTGCTCATCGATACCGACATACAGGGCAAAGCCTCTAGCTTCGGTAACTTCTCTTACGAATGGGTTGTTGGTGATAGTCATTTTGAATATTCCTTGTTTGATTATGCGAGTTTGGGATTGGTTGCCCTTAGGGCTTTGGGGTATGGCTAGCTAAAAAGTACATTGGTTTTAGTTTTAGCTGCACATTCGCATATGCATCAAATGAAGCATCAGCATGACTGGATGAGTTACAGTCATTGAGTTCGCTGTTGCTTTGATATTCATATCCTAAACTTTATGTGATTAGGACTATTCAGTCAAATTAGCCACGAGGGGTAAAACAAGTTGAGCAAGGCAATCAAAGTAGTACTGCTACTTAGCTATCTTGCCCTACTAATCTCAGCATCGCTCTGGCCAACCCCGGTAGACGGCGGAGGATTTATTTGGTATCTGACCTCAGAGGTTCTAAAGTTTGCTCAACAGATCAGCTGGTTGAACTGGCTCAAATACAACCAGCTGGAGGCACTGGCCAACATGCTCCTGTATGTTCCGCTAGGTATATTCCTGTTGCTCTTTATCCGTAAGGCACCCTTCTGGCTATTACTTATCTCCCCAGCAGTATTTTCCTTTATTGCCGAGGGTATCCAGAGATTTTTCTTACCAGCCCGTTACTCTACGCTGGATGATGTAATAAATAACTCAATCGGTGGGGCGCTTGGAGTGCTTATCGCAGCTGGCATTCGCCGGTGGAGGAGATCGAGACCTTAGGTGCATTTAGCATCACCGGTGGTATAACACTCGGGTTACCCTTGACCTTCTCCATGTTGTTATCGCTGATAGGTTCGACAAGATCTATCACCAGAGTCTTTGTTTCTCCAGCCAGAAGTGGCACCTCGAACACCCAAATAGGCCTATTGCGGTCAACCCCGATTGAAACGAACTCGTCTTTACCGTTGACAGTTATAGTCTCTGATTCTGAACCAACCGGGCCATAGATAGTTACCAGTTCACGGTTAGATCCCTTTGGTCTTGATTCACCAAAGTTGTCATCTAAACGCATGTCCACATACTTAGGTAAACCACGCTTCGGAGCACTGTTGGTAATCTCCACGGTAACTCGGCTCTTTCTACCCTGGTAGCCGGTGAAGGTATCGACATTACAGATACCCAGTAGGTAATCAATCTTTACTGTGGTGTATGCATCCAGCTTGTTACCGCCAGCGTTATTTACAGTTACCAAAACATTAGGGCCAAACTTTTGGCTGACCTCACCACTAACTAGGTAGTTAGAGAATGACTGTTGAATCTTCTTAGTTTTAGACCAGGCCATAATCCGATCACCAGTTGGGTCAACCGATGCAGATCTTAGGAACCCTCCTGGGCTTACCTTTCCAGATACCAACCGGCTAAACATCTCTCTGGCAATTTCACCGACCACTGCATCTTTCACAGCCACGTTAGTGAACTTGGCATAAATGTCTTTAGATAGGAAATCAATCACATTCTCTGGGCTAACCTGCACTCCTCTGACTTCGATAGTGCCAACCGCTCCAGACAGTTCACTGACAACTCCCTGCCCAACAAATAAAACCCCGTCAACATCCTGGCCACGCTTTTGCTTCCAGCCCTCTGCCATCAATCTGGCTGCATATGGAGGGTGTGCTGAAGCATTAATGTCTCTCCAGTCACCCAGATCAACTCCCCAGATATCTCTAATCTCATCTGGATAGTTTTTGTGATTCATGGCACCCATTGCTAGAAGAGTTTTATCAGAGCCATACTCTTCGAGTTCAACCTTGCCGTTAGTTGCTTTCAATACCGCATATGCACCGGTGATGCCACCGGTGCCGCGAAGCTCAGAAAGATTTTGAATAGCAACAAACCAACGCTTGGTGCCGGGTTGTTCCAAAACAATAGTGCCAACCTGAATGATTGGCGTAATTCTTGAGCTGGCGTTAGCCAGCGAAGCGACAGTTTCTTTTGCACTTTGGATTTTGCTATCTAAACCAAAGTGCAAACTTGACGGGTCTACTGTTTCCAGATCCCGATTTAGTTTTTGCACAGCAGAGTTCATCGAGCTCATACCATCGCGAAGGGATGCAACCAATGCACTGTCGCTCAGAGGCTTCTTACCGATACCTGATTTGATTAGTTGGTTGGCAACATTGCTAACATCCTGAGCGCCTTGAAGAACTAGTCTGCCGTCGGAGGCAACTATAGATGCTGCTTTGATATCTGCACCGATGATTGGCAGGTAACCAGCTAACTGAACCAGCGGGTCTTTTGCAGAGGAATCTGCCATAGCAATAGCATCGGCAGCTTTACCTAAACCAGCACTGAGCACCTCAAGATTCTTGGATGCACCGGCTTCTTGAAGATTCTTTACTTCATTAACTGTGTTTTGAAGTGAAACCACCATTAGTGAAACTCTAATGATTACGTATATCACCAATAAAACTAATGCCATCACTGAAAAAGCGATGGCATTACGTTTGTTTCTTGAAAGTTGCAAACTAAAAACCTTTAGCGCAAAGTCAACTTGGCAGTAGTGATCTGTCTCTCACCGTAAACGGCTCCAGCAGCAATAGTGATAACTGCTGTGTAGTCACCAGCTGAGTAAGTGTTGCCTGGAAGGGTCAGAGTAAATACACCTGAACCGTTTGTAGTTGCAGTGCCTGATTTAACAGTGCTGCCGTTTCTCTTAAGTGTGATGCTCACACTCTGGCTTCCAACTGCAACTGAACCTGACTTCACAGTTCCTGAAACAGAGAAGGTTGGGTTCTTTGAAGAGAAAGCACTTGTTGATGAAACTTTACCCACGATGCTTGCAAGTCTTCCAACAACGATTGACTTAGTAAGAGTTGCTGAAGAACCACCAGTACATGCTGCACTGATTGAGTTAGTTGAAAGAGTGTATGTTCCTGCAGTAGAAGGTGTTGCAATAGAAATTGAACCTGACTTACCGCTTGCATTAATTGTGCGAGTGATAGGAGTTACATCTTCACCAAGCCAACGGACAGTTACGCTACAGCCTGGCTTCACTCTTGAAATCTGAACTGATACTGGGTCACCTGGAAGGATACGACTTGCAGAAGAAAGACCTAGTACGGGAGCTTGTCCTGCTGGGTAGCCCAGAGCAGGAAGGCTAGAAGATAAACCTAAGACG
>JBJTHM010000007.1:0-14960 GCA_046094465.1 Rhodoluna sp.
ATTTTCTACGGTGTTGCAGCAAACATTGTTGCTGGTATCGGTGCGGCTATTGGTGGAGTACTATATGACAGAATCGGATCAAGAGCATTTATCGTTGGTTCGCTGGTTGGATTGATAATCTCTGGAAGCTGTGTCTTTATCTTCAGCTATATGGGGCAGATTGCCTACTGGATATTTGGTCTAACACTTTCACTGTTTGTTGGTCCTGCACAAGCATCGAGTAGAACATTTGTTTCTAGATTCACACCAACCGGTCGTGAAGGTGAAGTCTTCGGTCTTTACCAGTTCACCGGTAGAGCAGTCTCGTTCTTGTCTGGTTCACTATGGGCACTTAGCATTGCAACTGCTGTTGCAGTTGGTGTAAGCGGAAACACAACTGTCTATGGAATCTGGGGTATTGTTCTTATCCTCACAGTTGGATTATTCCTACTGCTAAGAGTGCATCCAAACCCAAAGGTTATTGACTAGTTAGATTGCTCTAGCGGCTCATTACCAACATCGGTTTTATAGAAGTTCAAGAAAGATCTTGAAGCTGTTGGTCCGCGTTGGCCCTGGTACCTGCTGTTGTATTTAGCGCTACCGTATGGGGTTTCACTAGCACTGGATAGCTGGAAGAAGCAGAGCTGACCGATCTTCATGCCTGGCCATAATTTGATTGGCAAGGTAGCAACATTTGATAGCTCAAGGGTTACGTGACCTCTAAAGCCTGGATCAACAAACCCAGCAGTTGAGTGAGTTAGAAGACCTAGTCTTCCAAGCGATGACTTACCTTCTAATCTGGCTGCAATGTCATCTGGTAGTGAAACAAACTCATAGGTAGAACCTAGAACAAACTCACCTGGGTGCAATATAAAAGGCTCATCCGCTTTGACTTCAATCAACCTGGTTAGCTCAGGCTGCTCTTCGGCTGGATCAATAAATGCATACTTGTGGTTATCAAAGAGTCTGAAGAAGCGATCTAATCTGACATCCATGCTGGAAGGTTGCAATAAACCCATTTCCAAAGGCTCTAGGCCGATCCGGCCCTGTTCTATTTGGCTTCTAATATCGCGGTCTGACATCAACATAATGAAAAGGTTACCTTGTCTTTTAGGCTCAAGTAGTTCATCCCCCCAAGGTGTCTAAGGCAAAATAGGAACTGTGCGCGATCGTGAAGAAGGAATCAGCCCGCCTGAAAAAATCAAGCGGGTCTTTGAAGGCGAGCCTGATTCACTAAAACAAGTCCCCAAGGCTAAAAGGGGACCGCTGGGTGCTGCCGTCACGCTGCGGCTATCTCACCTGTTTTCCAGGTGGCTGGAACGAAACGTTGATGCCAACTGGCATGGATCAGCACCACAGTTGATGCTTCTAGCGATTCTAGGTAGACACAAATCCCTCACCATGGGCGAGGCTGCTGAACTACTTGATGTTACCCCCAGAGCCATCACTAGGTTGGTGGACAGCCTAGAAAAAGATGACATGGTACTTAGGCAGGCGAGTCCAGTCGATAAGCGTGTCTACATAATCTCAATCAGCCCCAAGGCAGAAGAGCTAGCAAAAAAGTTGATGCCTAAGCACGAGAAGATGATGACTGAGTTGTTTTCAGTTTTCACTGAAGAAGAACTACTTGAATATCTGAGGCTCACCAGCAAACTTGCCGAGCATGTGAAGAAAGATCTAAACAAATAATTAGTGTTCTAGTCCGACTTTACGTTGGATCCACTTCATCCATTTAGGGGCATACCAGTTAGCTTCACCGAACAATCTCATCAATGCTGGAACTAATAAGGCTCTAATAACTGTTGCATCGAGTAAAACCGCAAAGGCAATTCCAAGACCAAGCATTTTCATAATGCTCACACCGCTAGAGACAAAGGCCGCAAATGAAACTGCTAGAACCATAGCAGCAGTGGTAATTACTCTTCCGCTACGTTGTAAACCGATTGCAACTGAATCAATCGTGTTCAAACCAGCATCATGCTGCTCTTTGATTCGAGATAGCAAGAAAAGTTCATAGTCCATGGATAGACCAAAACTAATGACAGCAACTAAAACCAGTGAGGATGAATCAATGGTGCCAGTGGTGGCAAAATCACCAATTAGCCACTTAAGATTGCCGTTCATAAACACCCAGACTAAAAAGCCCATAGTTGCAAACAGTGACATGAAATTCAGAAGAAGTGCCTTGATGGGAAGCAGTATCGAACCGGTGAATAGAAACAGCAGCACGAGTGTAGTCAGCATGATCCAAGTCACGGCAAGCGGAAGGTTATTGGTAATACCGGCAAGAGAGTCCGTGTATATGGCGGCGGAACCTCCAACCAAGAAATCTTCATCAAGCGATCTGATAGACGTGGTTAAGCTTTCGCCCTCCGGGCTCCTCGGCTCAACATCAGCTATGGCGATAACTCTTGAGTAGCTTTGGGTTTCTAAATCTGGTCTTGGGAATGGAGCTGCCAAAAGGCCTTCAACGTAGAATCCTGTTGCAGTTTCAACTCTCGTGATGTTCTTCTCTTTAGAGAGATCTTTCGCAACCTGCTCAGCATCTTTGCCTGTGGTTTTAGGAATTAAAATCTCAACCGGTGATCCCTCGCGCCCATCAAACCGTTCACGAATTTGATTAGCTGCAATTACTACTCGGTTATCTTTTGGCAAAATTCGGTCATCGACCTGGCCCAGTTTCACATTCATGCCCAGAGCAGTGAGAGAGCCTAAACCTATCAGCGTTACCAGCATGATGCTCACTGGTCTGCGCATGACAAACTTGGCGAGCTTTTCCCAGAAACCATGGTCTTTTGGTGCGCGATGTCTAAACAGTGGCCAGCGATTCACATTATCGCCAACTAAGTTAAGTAATGCTGGAAGTGCTATCAGTGCTGCCGCAACCGCTAGGGAAACCGAAACCACACCGGCAAAAGCAAAGGATTTCAAAAAATACTGGGGGAAGAAATTCAGCGCTAGCATGACTAATACCACTGTCACTCCGGAGAAGAACACAGTTCTTCCGGCACTCAAGATTGTGTTTTCGACAGATTCGGCCACAGTGAGATTCTTATGTCTTTCCTCACGGAAGCGATTGACCATTAAGAGGGCATAGTCGATACCCAAACCTAAACCAAGGCCGGTAATTAGATTCACTGAGAAGGTTGAAGTATCGGTGAATAGCGATGAGAGCCAAATGAAAAAGAATGAACCAAGAATGGTTAGACCGGCAATCATAAGCGGTAAACCTGCGGCCACGACTGAGCCAAAAACAAAAATCATAAGCAAGATAACCAAAGGAATGGCTACAGATTCTGCCCTGACCAAATCCTGTTCAATGGCATGATTTATCTCAGCGGTTATCGGTGCCCAGCCAGCAACATAAACTTCTGCTCCGTAATTATTGCCGCCAATCTCATCGGCTATCTGCTCCGCGACCTTAGCTTGTTTGGCATCCTCATCGAGCTTTGCAAACATGTATATAGCTTGACCGTCAGAGGATTTGAGGGTTTCCGGTCTACCCAGGGTGAAGTATGACCAGACCTTGTTGACACCTGGGGTATCCAAAAGAGCCGAGGTAATAAGGTTAGCGCTTTCCTCAGACTGACTATCTTCGGTACTCCTAGAAAAATCGACTATCAGAATTACCTCAGGGTCATCCTGCTTGAACTCGGTTTTTAGTATCTCGCTAACTTTGCTTGACTGTGAGTTTGGGTCGTTATAGCCGCCACCTTTTAGGTTGCCGAAGGCCTGAAGCCCACCAATTAGAGATAGGAGGACCAACCCAACAAAGCCAAACAGGGCTAGTTTGCTGTGGCGAATGACAAAATTACTTAGAGGACGCATAGATTGTCTTCAGTCTAAAGTACTTACCTCGGAAAGAAAATGATGAATAAAAAAGCTCTGTTCTTTTTCACAGTTTCCGCCATCGGCTTAATAACCGCCTGGTATTTCAACACAATTGCTATTCTGCGCGGTGAAGACTTTTTTGGATCTTGGTTTGGAAACAATGCCGACTGGGTGCTCGCCTTAGATCTGTTACTAACAGCATTCGCAGCTGTTCCCTTCATGATCTTTGAATCAAAGAGAATCGGCATGAAGCGTGTCTATTTGTATATCCTCGCCGGATTCGTTTCAGCTATCGCATTCGTCTTTCCTTTCTTTCTCGCTATGCGAGAGCTTCACTTAGCGAAAGCGAAGAAAACTTCCTTTGTGAGTCATGATCGAAATACTTTTCACGCCGTGGTTGGTGAACGAGAGTTAGCTGGTGGAAGATTAGAAGACTTCGTCTTTGAAGGCAGAAGAATCGATGTCTGGATTCCTGAAGAAGTTTTCCCTGACACACCGCTTCTGGTAGCACACGATGGAGCAAACTTCCTTCTTGATATAAGTCAAACTTGGAACCATCAGAACTGGGGAATACCAGAAGCAATAGCCGCAGGAAGGATTGTTGCGAAGAATGGTAAGTTGCCGATAATCGTTGGTGTGTATCGAGTTGATGACAATCAACGAATGGCTGAGTTAGCACCAGAAGATATCTTGAAGCCAAGACCTCACATGCTGGATGACCTCGGTGCGATTATGAAACCTGAGACACTTGTCTACGCTGCAAACGATTATCAAGACATGCTTGCCCTTCGCCTAGTTCCAGAACTAGCCAAACGATACAACCTCAAACTAGATCCAGCCAGAACAGCACAAATCGGTGCATCTCTGGGTGGTCTTGCGGTTATCTACGGTGTCTCCAGACACCCAGAAGTTTTCGGCGCCGCACTTGGTCTCTCAACTGCATGGCCACTGGGTCACCAGGTACTTATTGACCATCTAGTTGCCGCTCTTCCACGCAACGTCAGAGTTTATAGCGATGTTGGAACTGAGGAGCTAGATGCCTCCTACTACAGCTGGCACTACAACTTTGTTGAAGCCATGGATAAAGCTGGCTGGATAAGAGATAAACAATATAAAGCTGAACTTTATCCCGGTACCGGTCACAAAGAATCTTGGTGGGGTGCCAGAGTTGAACACCCAATCAACTGGTGGCTAAATTCCTAGAGGATCTTCTGTGATTGGAGATCTAGCTTGACCCATGAAAGCTATCACTGCTTCATCAACCTGGATATCTTTTAGTCTTATTGGTTTAGTTAGATAAAGCCCCTCAAGTGATCGAACTCTAGATAGTGCGACATAGGTGTGACCTGAAGAAAAAGCACCGGAGCCCATATCAACAATCACCTCGTCGTAGGTTTGCCCCTGAGACTTATGCACCGTGACAGCCCAAGCTAAGCGCAGTGGAATCTGTTTGAATTCGGCGAGAATCTCTGGAACTAGAGTTTCATCAAACTTTCCGGTTCCCTCATTGAACTCTTCTTCAACCAGATAGCGAACTTTTTGCCAGGTGCTCATACCAACCGTGTGTACTTCTCCGTCTGCTTCAACCAAAACTTGATTACCTTCACCGAAAGCAATAACTTTACCGATGGTTCCATTCACCCAACGCCAACTCATCACTCCATCAGCGTTCTTAGTTGGTTTCTGGTCATCGTTTTTAATGAACATAACCTGTGCACCGATTTTTAAATGCAGTTGATACTCAGCTGGCAGAGTGTTATTGAAGGCAGAGGCATCCCCGGTTGCAAAGGCTGCTTCAAAGATTCTTTCTTCGGTATCAAGTTTTGCTAAACGATTGGCATTGACTGAATCAACAATGTTATTAACTGTTGCCAATCTGATGACATCTTCATGGGGTGGGAAACGGTTACCCGCGTTATTGATTTCATCAACGATGCTCTGATCAACTTCCCCCACTCGAATATGATTTAAAAGCGCTTTGAATTTAGGATCGCGCTGTCTAAAGATCTCTACAAGTTCGAATATCTCCATGCGCTCAGAAACCCAAACCTTGGCATCAAAAAACCACTGCGACCGATATTCCATTTCAACCAGTTGCGCTAACTCGGCACCTCTGGCTGGAACCGGTGCCAGTTGATAAGGATCGCCAAACATGATTACCTTGCAGCCACCGAAGGGAACCTTCGGTCTTCCTCGGGCCGCCTTGAGTGCAACATCAATAGCATCCATCAGGTTTGCTGAAACCATCGAAACCTCATCGATGACCAGCATGTCAATGCTCTTTAGGACCTCTCTGGCCCTTCTGCCAAGATGTCTGGCAACATCGCTTGCAGTTAAGACCCCGAAAGGAAAGCCAAAAAGCGAGTGAATGGTGATGCCACCGACGTTATAGGCTGCCACCCCGGTTGGAGCACAGACCACCACTTTTTGCTCGGTGTTATCTCTCAGATAGCTAAGCAGCGTCGATTTACCAGTGCCAGCACGGCCGGTGACAAAGACGGTTTGTCCATCTTTCTCAATGTATTCAAACAACGCTAACTGCTCTTTGGAGAGCTTGATTTCCGACAACTACTTACCTTTATTTATCTGTTCAAGCCATTCATTGTATTCGGCTAAATCCTGATTACCACTTCTATCGCTAGCCCTGTCTAAACGTTTCGCGTCACGCTGATCACTTCTTGCCCAACTGATGGCAACGAATAGCGTCAGGATAGCGGTTGGTATTTCACCAATACCCCAGGCTATTGCTCCACCAATCTGCTGATCTTGAAGTGGTGGGTCACCCCATGTTCTGCCCATAGCGCCAAACCAATCTGGTAGGAGTAGGGTCTGCCCGTTCATGACCGCTAAACCAAAAAATGCGTGGAAAGCTAAAGTTCCAATCAAAAGCATCAGTCGTTGTGGATAGCCGAATCGTTTTGGTCCAGGATCAACACCAATCAGTCCTTGAACAAACAGATAGCCGGTAATCACAAAGTGAACTATCATCCACTGATGGCCTAGGTGCTCTCTGGTTGCCCAACCAAATACCGGAGTGAAATAGAAAACAATCAGTGAGCTGGCAAATATAACTGCGGCAACAATCGGATGAGCAAGGAACTGGGCATATCTAGTTTGAACAGCCCAGAGTATCCACTCTCTAACTCCGCTGGACTCATCCGAACGTTTACGAACTGCTCTAGCTATGAGTGTGACCGGAGCACCGGGAACCAAGAGCACTGGAACACCCATGGTTAGAATCATGTGAGCCAGCATGTGAGCGCTAAAAAGATACTGCTCATAAACATTAAAATACCCGTTGGTCACATAAAAAAGTAATGCTACGCCACCAATCCATGAGGCAGTTCGGCCAACTGCCCAACTATCGCCACGCCTAGCTAATCTAATAACTCCCGCTAGATAAAAGCCAACTAGGGCAAGGCAGATAAGCCCCCACAGCAAATCAAGTTTCCAGACTGTAAGCCAAGACCAGGCATCTGGTTCAGAAGGAAGTTTGGCACCGGTAAGGATTTCTGCTGGGGTTAGTTCCCCAATTGGAAAATCAGAAACAGGATTCGGTGTTCTAGCTAGAGCAGTTCCAAGACCAATAGCTAATCCAAAAAATAGAAACTCAAAGACTACAAGTTTGAAAAATGCACCAGATGTTTCTTTGAGTTTTGCAATAAAGCGTGTTCTATAAACAAAACCAAAGCCAGCTAGAACCAGTAGCGTGACTGTCTTCAAGATCGTTACTTGGCCATAACCAGTAACGAATAGATTCTCGATAGTTCCAATACGAATCCATGCTGAGGACGCACCTGAAATCGCCACAAGTGAAATGGCAATCAGTGCAATAGATGAATACCTCGTGACTAGTTCTGCTCTTGGATCTTTTCGATAAGCCACAATCAAAGCAGCTAAACCACCAACCCAAAGACAGATACCCAAAAGATGTAGACCTAAAGCGTTCACAGCCAGCGCGTGTGATGCACTACCTGCGGCATGACCGCTAAATGCAATAGGAATCAGAGCTGCCACTGCAACCGCAGTTGAGACTGCTAAAGCAAAAAAGTTTCTAACTAGAAGAACTAGCAGTGCTAAGAGATATCCAGCCAGAACATTTAGTGAAAGTAATTGACCCAGTTGAATTGAGCTCAGAAAAATCCAGAACTGATCTGCAAAGGAGCTGTCTAATGAAATGCCAGTTCCAGTGATGTTTAGGTATGTCAAGAGTAGATAGGCGGTTCCCGACAAAGCCCAGAGTGCTGCTGAAACGGCACTAAAACTCATTACCCTTGCGAATGCCGGTTGTTTGGGTGCGAGTGAGAATGCTGCAAAAACAAGTGATCCGATGGTAAGGGCCTGGCTAACGTCGTAGAGCACTCTGGCAATTGGAGCAACCCAGCGTAGCCAGCTGCTGGTATCCAAAAGCCCAGGTGGGTTAGCTGCTCCACCGACGAACATCCCGATTAGAAGACCAAGCCCAGATCCAATCAGGAGCAGGGTTAGGGCAATAGGCCATCTGGCAGAAGTATTCATGTTCACTCCAAGCCTAAGTTAAAGCAAACCGGCGCACCGAAGTGCGCCGTCTGCTTTTAGAAAAGTAGAGACTACTTAACTGCAGCCTTCAGCTTTGCACCAGCTGACACCTTGACGGTGTTTGAAGCTGCAATCTGAATGGTTGCACCAGTCTGAGGGTTGCGTCCAACACGTGCTGCACGGTAACCCTTCTGAACTGATAGCCATCCTGGGATGGTCACCTTGCCGCCCTTAGCAACGGTTGAGGCGATGGTCTCAAAGAATGAGTCAACAATGCGGTTGACAGCAGCCTGTGATTCACCAGTCTGGCTTGCGATAGCGGCTACTAGCTCGCTCTTGTTTAGTGCTGACATTTTGGTCCTCCTGGACTTTCAAAGTGCGTGACGGTATGTCGAATAAACCCTATACGCCTAAAACCCTTGTGTTTATTAGGGTCTCGGCGTGTTGAGGATAACGAACATTTACCAAAATTGGGGAAAACCCTTGATTTATAGGGGTTTAAACAAGAATTCCGCAGGTGATACCTGCGGAAAGCCTTGATTTATAAGGGTTTTTACCAAGAAGACTTAGTAATACCTGGTAGTTCACCCTTGTGAGCCATGTTGCGGAAGCGAACACGGGAAACGCCGAACTTGCTTAGCACTCCACGAGGGCGACCATCGATGGCGTCACGACTACGTAGACGAGTTGGACTTGCGTTTCTAGGAAGCTTCTGTAGTCCTAGACGTGCTGCCTCTCTCTGCTCGTCGGTTGAGTTAGGGTCAACCAAGGCCTTCTTCAAAGCGGCACGCTTTTCTGCGTAACGCTCAACAACTGCCTTGCGTTGCTCGTTACGAGCAATCTTGCTCTTCTTAGCCATTTTTAGCGCTCCTCACGGAATTCAACGTGCTTACGCACTACTGGGTCATACTTCTTTAGCACCATACGGTCTGGGTCGTTGCGGCGGTTCTTCTTGGTTACATACGTATACCCGGTGCCAGCAGTTGACTTCATCTTGATGATTGGACGGATGTCTTTGTCTTTTTTAGCCATTGTTGTTTGCCTTAGATCTTCTCGCCACGAGCGATAAGCTCAGCAACCACTGACTCGATACCACGAGCGTCAATTACCTTGATGCCACGGGCTGAGAGGTTTAGGGTTACGTTGCGTCTTAGTGAAGGCACGAAGTAGGTGCGCTTCTGGATGTTTGGATTGAAGCGACGCTTAGTCTTGTTCTGAGCGTGCGAAACATTGTGTCCAAACTGCGGACCGGTCTGAGTGACCTGGCAGTAAGCAGACATCGGCTTCCTCCGTTATAAAGATGATGGATGGTCTAAATGTGACCAGTTTGTAAAACCCGAAGATTTCGGTCAACTGCTCAAGTTTAGACCTGTTTAGTTCCTATGTGCAAGTCCTAATATGGCTAAAAATCGTGTATTTAAGCACTTTTTTCAGCCCAGACGCGCCTTGTTTATTGGCTGCAGGCCTTGCATAGGCCAAAAATGTCAATTGTGTGAGTCACCTGGGTAAAGCCATGCTCCTTAGCTACCTTTGAGGCCCATGCTTCTGCAGCTTCAGCTTCGATCTCAATGGTCACTCCACAGTTCTCACAAATCAGGTGATGGTGGTGATGGGTTGAGCAGTCTCTATATAAGGTTTCACCGTCATTGCTCTGCAGGCTGTCTGCTTTACCTAGGCTTACAAGTTCAGTTAGCGCTCGGTATACGGTTGCCAATCCAATAGTTGATCCGTGTTGCTTGAGAACAAGGTGTAACTGTTGGGCACCAACAAACCCTTTGGCTTCAGTCAGAGCATGCATCACTGCATCTTTCTGCCAGGTATTTCTCTTTGCTGTGCTCATGCTTTCAAACCTTTTGATACTGACTGCTTAGCTGATCTCTTTCTCATTACTTCTGTTACTCGTGCAACAAGGTAGATAAAGAATGACACAGAAGTAATGTATGGGCTCACAGGGAGGCCACCACCAAGAGCTAGCAGTATTCCACCAATTGCCGAAGTCATGGCAAAGCTAACACTTAGAAGAGGTGCAAGTTTTGGTGATGAGGTGACTCTAAGTGCAGCGGCAGCTGGAGTAACCAGAAGACTAAGCACGAGTAATGCTCCAACTACTTGAACGCTTGCAGCAACTGCTAGTCCTAAAAGTAGTAGGAAACCAAAGCCAAGTTTTCCAGTTGCAACTCCCCTGGCCTTAGCAACCTCCGCATCTAGGCTTGCGAACTGAAGTGGTCTCCAAACAATTACAAGAACCAGAATTACAAAAATAGATATTGCAGTTAACCAAAACAGTGAAGGCGAATCGATGGCGATTATCTGTCCGGTTAGCAAACCGAACTTGTTTGAAGTTCTTCCTTCATAAAGTGAAAGCGCAAGAATCCCAATACCTAAACCGAAAGGCATTAGGACAGCAATGATTGAGTTTCTGTCTTTTGCTCTTGTTCCTAGGATTCCGATTAGTATCGCCGCTGCTGCAGATCCAATTACTGAACCTAAGACAACATCGATACCAATCAGGAGTGCAACTGCTGCACCAGCAAAAGAGATTTCACTTATTCCATGAACAGCAAATGATGAATCTCTAGTCATAACAAAGATGCCGATGAGCCCACCCATTAGACCCAGCAAAGCCGCGGCTATTAGTGAGTTGGTTACTAGGGGCAGCAGCTTGTCGTAATCAGTCAAGTCGAAAATCACTATTTCCACTCCTCATGATCGTGATGCTCATGATCAGCGCCATGTGTTCCGAGAATTGCAATTCTTCCCTGGTTACGAACAACATCAACAGGAGCACCATAAAGCTCACTAAGAACTTCGCTGCGCATTACTTCATCAGGAGTTCCGATTTTGAATTGTCCATTGGCCAAATACAAAACTCGATCAACCATGTCTAGTACTGGATTGACATCGTGTGTAACAAACAAGACTGCTGCTGAGTGATCTTTTCTTTCACGATCAATTAGATCTGCGAGTATTCCCTGCTGCGCTAGATCCAAAGCACTAAGTGGCTCGTCTGCAAGAATCAAATCTGGTTCATCGATTACTGCTTGACCAACTCGAAATCTTTGCAGTTGTCCACCACTTAATTGACCAACAGGAAGCTTTGCCAGCTCATGACCATCAATGCAATTGAGAATGTGCTCAACTCTTGCTTTGTCTTTTCGTGAAGTAAATGGAACACCGTAGCGATGACCGTTGATGCCCATAGTCAACAGGTCTCTCGCTAGCAGTGGCGTGTGGGCATCAAGAGTTCTTGACTGAGGAATATATCCAATCTTCCTGGAGCCGTGAGTAAACGGTTTTCCATTCAGCAGGATCGCTCCCGAGTTTAGTTTTTCTTGACCCAAGATTGCTCTTAGCAAAGTTGTCTTACCAGATCCGTTGGCACCAATGATTGCGATGAATTCTCCCTGAGCAACTTCTAAGTTAAGGTTGCTCCAAAGCGGCCGCTCATCGTAACCGAGAGTGGCTTGGCTAATTCTTAGCACTGGGCTATGGGTGGGGGATATGGTTAACAACTTCCTTCTTCATTGACTGAGTTTATCTCTCAGCGAGAGTAGGAACTAGTTGCTTATTGTTTCGATTTCAGCGAGGATTCCAGCCATCCAGTCCTGGTAGCTAGAACCTTCTGGCAGAAGCTCATCGAAGTTCAACACAGGAACCATGTTCTCTTCAGCAACAGCGATGAGTTGCTCAAGAGACGTGGAGGTCGACTGACGGTTGACAGCAACAAAGTTAACTTTCTTGCCGCCGATAAGTTCCTTGGCGGCATTCATGATTAGCGGAGATGGTTCTAGTTCCGCTTCTTCAGCTTCAGCAAAGCCTTCTGGTGTTAGGTTCTCAAAGCCAAGTTCCTGGAACAGGAGAGCTGCAAGAGGGTGAGCTTCAAAGTATGAAAGCTTTGTTGTGATCTTTGCTGCTCGTTCTTCAAGTTGTCCAATTGAAGTCGCGAACTTTGTGTAATTCTCATCAAACAAAGTTTTGTTCTCTGGCTGAAGCGCAGCCATTTTCTTTGAAAGCTCAAAAGCAGTTGCCTCAACAACATGTAGGTCATACCAAATGTGGTCTGAGCCATCGTGTCCGTGAGCGTGCTCGTCTTTTGTCTCTCCAGCGTGCTCATCTGCATGTGCAGCTTCGTGGCTCTCGTACACATCAAATGGAACAACGTTAGCTGCGCTTGCAAGCTTGGTTGCAAACTCGTCATAGCCGCCGCCATTCACAATAAAGATGCTTGACTCAGACACGGCCAATTGATCTCTGGCTGATGCCTCGAATGAGTGAGGGTCCTGAGTTGGCTTATCAATCAGGGCGAGGACCTGGAACTTATCGCCAGCGATCTGGCTGGCTACATCAGCCCAGACTGAGGTTGTGGCAACAATGGAAGGTCTGGTATCGGCTGACTCTGTTGATGAACAGCCAGATAGGCCTATTGCAAGGGAAGTTACGGCAACTAGTGCTACTAATGATTTCTTCATAGTTAAATCATAGTGTTATTGATAATGAATATCAATAACAATAGGGACCTGAATTGTATTTGCTCTAATCCAGAAGTAGGGCTGGTTCTTCGATAACGGAAGCGACGTCCTGAACGAATCTGCTTGCGACGTCTCCGTCAACAACACGGTGATCAAAAGTCGCTCCAATAGTGGTTACCTGGCGGATAAGAATCTCATTGTCAACAACCCAAGGCTTAGGCCTGATTGAACCAAGGGCTACGATTCCAACTTCACCTGGGTTCAAGATTGGTGTTCCAGTGTCAACACCGAAGACACCGATATTGGTAACTGTGATGGTTCCGTTTTGCATATCCGCTGGAGTTGTTTTTCCTTCACGAGCAGTCGCTGCAAGCTTTTCTAGTGCCATAGCTAGTTCAAACATTGACATCTTGTCTGCGTCTTTAATATTAGGAACGATTAGTCCTCTTGGTGTTGCCGCTGCAACGCCAAAGTTCACGTAGTTGTGAACAATAATTTCTTTGTCAGTCCAGGTTGAGTTAACCGTTGGGTTTCTTCTAACCGCCCAAATCATTGCTTTAGCCATAATCAATAGCGGTGTTACCTTCACCCCGGCAAAATCAGCACTGGCTTTTAATCTCTTCACATACTCCATGGTTCTAGTTGCATCAACATCAACGAAGATGCTTACGTGTGGGGCGGTGAAAGCAGATTGAACCATCGCAGAAGCAATAGCCTTACGAACACCTTTAACTGGGATTCTTTCTTCACGTTCGGTTTTTGGTTCAGGTGTGCTTTGGTTTCTAAATACACTTGCCACCTGAGCAGCCTTCATTACATCTTCGCGAGTTACCTCACCGGATAATCCAGTTGGTTTGACCTTGTTGATATCAACATTTAGATCTTTGGCTAATTTTCTTATTGGCGGTTTAGCTAAAACAGTTTCTGCGGTTGGCACCACAGCAATCAAATCTGTTGCCGGAGCGGCATTGAAAATCACTGCAGGAACAGCAGGGTTAGCGCTTCGCTTCCTTCTCGATGGCGGAGCAGCCGTGACACCATAGCCAACTAAAGTTGGTTGTGGTTTCTCATCAACACTTGCGGTTGATGCAACATCGCTGACAGCTGCAATAGCTTCAGTAACTGCTTCATGAAGCGAAGCTGATGCTGCAGCTGCAGCGGTTAGCTGGGAGACAGTAACTGCAATTATTGGTGAACCAACTGCAACGGTGTCACCTTCGTTGACTAATAGCTGCGCAACTGTTCCAGCAAATGGGCAGGGTAGTTCAACCAGACTTTTAGCTGTTTCAATCTCCACGATGATTTGATTGACACTAACGCTCTCACCGACAGAAACTTTCCAAGAAACTATTTCTGCCTCGGTTAGACCTTCACCAACATCAGGTAGATCGAAATATGCTAATTGACTCATCAGTAGGCCATCGCTCGATCAACCGCTTCCATGATGCGATCAGCATCAGGAAGATAAAGCTCTTCTAGTTTTGCTGCCGGGTATGGAACATCGAAACCACCGACTCGAATCACCGGAGCTTGGAGGTAGTAGAAACAAAGCTCAGCGATCTTGGCTGCTATTTCAGACGAGATGCTCACAAAGGTTCCAGCTTCGTGAGCCACGATCAAGCGTCCGGTTTTCTTGACCGATTCAACTATGACGCCGAAATCAATCGGCGATATCGAACGAATGTCAATAACCTCGATGCTTACCCCTTCAGCCTGCGCAATCTCAGCTGCCTGCAGGCTAGTTACAACCATTGGGCCATAGATGGCGATAGTCAGATCTGTTCCACTTCTAAGCACGCTGGCCTGGTGAAGACCCTGGCTTGGCTGATCTAGCGAGACCTGACCTTTCTGCCAATATCTTCTTTTTGGTTCCAAGAAAACTACCGGATCGGAAGATGAGATAGCTTGCTGAATCATCCAGTAAGCGTCATTTGGATTGGATGGGCTGACAACTCGTAAACCTGCGGTGTGAGCAAAATATGCTTCCGGTGATTCAGAGTGGTGTTCAACTGCACCGATACCACCACCGTAAGGAATGCGGATTACCACCGGCATCTTTAGATGCCCTTCGCTACGGTTGGTAAGTTTTGCTAGCTGGCTAACTATTTGATCAAATGCTGGATAAACAAAACCATCAAATTGAATTTCGGCAATGGGTTTAAA
>JBJTHM010000008.1:0-9111 GCA_046094465.1 Rhodoluna sp.
AGACGACTCAAACTCAGACACCAATCCGCTAGCTTGGCAAAGAGACGCAATTTGTTCCCAGACAGATCCTGAGGCTTTTTTCCCAGAAAAAGGCGGGTCTACTCGAGATGCTAAGCGAATCTGTTCAGGCTGTGACGTAAAGCAGCAGTGCTTGGAATACGCTTTGCAGAATGATGAGAGATTTGGTATCTGGGGTGGTTTGAGTGAGCGTGAACGTCGTAAATTAAAGCGACGCGCTTAGCTCTGAGTGAGGCCACAGCATGAGCCTTACTGTGGTGACGGTCGTTCTATCAAACGACCAACCCATTTTTCTTGAAAATTGCCTTTCGGCAATTGAGAAACAAAGTTTCAGGTCTGAACGAGTTCTCGTCGTCGACACCTCAACTGATATTTCCACTGAAAAAGTATTAGATGAATTCATCTCCCGGTCTAGTAAACATGCCGTTATAAAGTTTCAAGATAAAGCCGATTTTGCCGAACTTGTTGCATTGGGGTTTAAGCAGGTTTTATCTGGAATAGAAAATCTAGAAAATTTTGCACTGTGGCTAGTCCATGATGACGCTGTCCCAGAAGTTCATGCGCTAGCTGAGTTAGTTCGAACACTAGAACTTTCTCCCATTGTTGGAATCGCTTCACCAAAACAACTCGCGATTGATAATCCAAAACTTATAGTGCAGCAGGGCCTCACAATGACTAAGTCATTGAAACCATTTTCAATAGTTAATGACGAGCTGGATCAGAAGCAACACGATTCGATGAGCGATGTTCTGGCAGTCTCAAGTAATGCGATGTTAATAAGAGCAAACCTCTGGGTTGAACTCTCTGGTTTTTCATTGAGCGCACCGGAGTTAGCTCAAGATGTCGAACTTGGAATCAGAACTCATCAGCTTGGTTATCGGGTAGTTGTTGTTCCAACAGCGAGAGTTAGACACGGAGAACTCTCACTTAATGGGCGTCGAAGTAAGAAATGGCTAGGCGGTTCAACAAAGTACGCTCTTGCCAAAGCCACTAACCACCTGAGGCTATCGCAGTGGCCGATGCTCCTGGCCTTTACCTATTGGCTGACGCTTCCGATTAGTTCTCTGTTTCAGATTTTCTACCTGTTACTTCTCAAGCGGCCTGACCGAATCTGGCCAAACCTAAAGGCTAATCTCTGGGCAATTCTAACCTTCAGGGCAAGAACCAGAGACAGACACGGCCTCTCACTCAAAGCGCTTAGAGCACTGTTTGCTAATTCAGCTCAGGTGAAGGCTAGACGGCGACTTGCATTAGAGATAGTTGAGCAACGGGAGAATTTAGCAAGTTTTGATAGCCAAAAAGATCGCCTGCAAATTAGCTTCGCCGCCGGTGGCGGGCTGTGGTTGATGCTCGCCCTAACGGTTTTATCCTTCGCTTATTTCCCGCTCGGTAATGCGGTCCTAGGTGGTTATGCCCTTCCGCTAAGTGATCACTGGCTGGATCTGTTTGCTAACACGGCTTCCAGCTATCAACACATTGGTTTGTCACTGGCCGCACCGAGTGACCCATTTAACTGGGTGCTTTTAGGGATAGGCTCACTAACCTTTTGGGCTCCAAATATTGCCTTAAGTTGGCTCCTGCTTCTTGCCAAGCCTCTGGCTTTTTTTGGAACATGGCGCTTGTTATCAGCTTTCACCTCAAGAAACTCCCTGCGCATAGTTTTCGCTCTTGTGTATGCACTGTGGCCGAGCTTCACCTCTGCACAAGCTCAAGGGAATATTCCCGCTGTGATATTTTCAATCACTCTGCCGTGGCTTATTTTTGCCCTGTTACGAGTTGCAAAATTTGGCAATAGTCCTTCTGTGCGATCTTCGGCACAGAACTGGTCATGGCTTGCAGCAAGCGGATTACTTTTTGCAGTTTGTTATGCCAGCTCGCCTTCTAGCGTCTTTGGGCTAATCGGAATCTTTCTTACATTTAGCTGGTTAATGGGAAAGCGAGCACTACTGGGTTTAGTAGTGCTAATACCCACGGCAATCATCTCTGGCCCATACCTGCTTTTTGGTTTATTCCAAAACCGCAACCCGCTTGCTCTTTTAGTGGATCCAACTCTTGCAATACCCAACCAACAACCAGTCCTGCTCGAATCGCTAGCCGGTGATGAGCCTTTTGCTTGGTTCGCTCTCGGGGTCATTGCAGTAGCAACCGTTTCGCTTGTTTCTAGAGCAAAGGGTATGGCTGTAGGTTGGCTGATTGTTTTATTTGGCGTAGTTAATCTTTGGTTTATCTCTTCGATAAGTTTTCCCGGGGGCGGATTGGGTTCAATCAGTTTTCCCAAAGAAGGCGAAGTTTATTTAGCGCCTAGCGCTGCAGTTTCTCTGATTACAGTAACCGTTGCAGTTCTTTGTGTTATCTGGCTCGATTCACTGACTCGGCCTGGTTTTAGAAAAATTCTGCTAACTGCTTTCCTGAGCCTTGGAGTCTTGCCCTTAGCTGTCTCGTCAGCAATAACCCCAACCGAAGTCAAATATGGTGAAGCGAGGAATCTGCCTGCCATATTCACGGCTGAAGCTAAAGCCGGAAGTCAGCTGAGGCTATTGATTATCACCGGAAACAGCGAGCAAAGTTTCCGGGCAGAAATTGTTCAATCCAGCGGACTCCGACTCGATTCGATTTCATCTGCATACCGGATGAATGATGTCAACCTTTCAAGTGAAGATCCAAGAAAAGCTGGACTAGCCAATCTGGTTGCGAATCTTGTTTCGGCCAATGAGCAAGATATAAAAAGTGCAATCAAATCCAGTGGAATCGGTTTTGTTTTGGTGCCAGAGTCAAGTAGCAATGGAGATATCCAGGTCGCGCTGAATTCAGCACCTGAGTTAGATCAGGTTGGTAAAACCGAATTTGGACAACTCTGGCGAGTCAAGCAGCCCGGCGAAATCAACACCGATGAGTCTTTGACCTACTGGTCACTAACCAAGGCAATTCAACTTGCGGTATTACTTGGTTTTATCCTTTTGGCTTTGCCGACTTCGCGTGGGCGTAAACAAAGAATTTCAAATTCATTTACAGAAGGGGAGAGCGAATGATCTTCCTTCGTTTGGCCCGTTGGCTCGCATTATTCCTTAGTTTAACTGGACTGCTGTTCTTGGTTGAACCAAGAACCATCATCAACTCCAGAGCACCAGAAGCTGAGAGCCTTCAGGTTAGCGCTAAAGATCTGCAGCTAACCTGTTCTGGCCCAGCGGTGCTAGCCGGTGGCAGTACCGGAACCTCGGTTACAAATTTCAAGCGTTTCGGTAGCGCTAATGTCGCAACCACCTACTCTGGTGCTTCGCAAACTACTCTGGTCGGTTTCGGCGGGCAAAGAATCATTGGATACGGGATTAGGCAGGATATCTCGGGAAGGATCTCCTCTTCCAGTTCGGCTAAAGTGCAAGACAAGACCGGCAAAACCGAGCAGGGCTCCGTACTCCTCAGTGCGAATCAAACTCAACTTGCCGATGACAAATCGATAAAAGGCTTACTAGCCGCTCCGTGCATAAGGCCTCAGTCCGAGTTCTGGTTAGTTGGTGGTTCGACGAGTGTTGGACGTGAAGCGTTACTGATTTTGACCAACCCTTCAGCCGTGGACGCAACAGTTGATCTTTCCATCTACACAGAAAACGGGGCATCGCATTCTGCTGGGCTCAGTGGTATCTCAGTTAGAAAAAACTCCACCACAGTTCTGCCAATGTCTTCATTTGTGCTGAGAGCTCAGTCGCTAGCAGTTCATCTAAAGAGTTTTGGAGGATCCATTACCGCTGTGATGCAGCAAAAGGCGATTCGAGGGATAAAAGCCAGCGGGGCAGACTATATTTCACCAAATGATGTTTTCGAAAAAGAGTCGTTCTTTCCAGGTATTTTGGTTCGAGGTGCTCTTGATTCAGCCAAGTTCCGAAAGAAGTCAGCCAAATATTCTGATGTTCAAAACATGCTCAGAGTTTTCGTTCCAGGTGAGAAAGATGCAAATCTCACTTTCCAGGTTATTGGAACTGATGAGCAGACATTCGGAACAGCTATATCGGTAAAGGCTGAAGCTGGTAAGGTAACAGATTTTGAAGTGACTGGGCTAAGAAACGGTGACTATTTCGGAATACTGAATTCTGATGTCCCAGTCAAATCATCTTTCAGGCTGGTTAGAGCAAAATCTTCATCAGCTGGTTTTGTTGATTTTGCGTGGATTAACTCTGCATCTGCATTTGACTCAACCAGGTTCATAGCCGTACCGGATTCGGGTGTATCGAAATTGAGCATTGTTAATCCAGGTACTAAGCAGATTACGGTCGTCCTGAGAATCGGCGCGGCAAAAGTGAAACGGACCGTCGCCGCTGCATCCGCTGAGGTTATTGCCCTAGCCAAAGGGCTTGGCGTTGGGATCTCGCCGAGCGCCTACGTTTATGCAAATCTGGTGATTGATAATCAGGGCCGAGTGGCCACATTACCTGTCGTTGATGAAAAGAACATCAGCGGTCAGGTTACTGTTTCAATTCACTAGTCTTCGTCGCCGAAGATGAGCTCCCAAGGCTCTCTATCTATTAGCGCCGCTGCAGCTTCAAAGACGTGGTGTTCAATCCGAACTCGCTCATCGCTTGGCACTGGTGAACCGCCAAGGCGCATGATGGGGAGACGGTAGAGAATGATAGTTTTGCTTGATTTTCTAATTGACCAACGCTTTACGTAGGTGGAATTTATCCCCACGATAGGAGCATCTAGGATCAGTGAATTCATCTGACCTAGTTCCTCAGGCCAGCGCTCCTTGATGTTTCGCAGGTAGCCTCGACGATCGCACGAAAGTTATCCTGGGTAGGACCGCCAGTTCGATAGAGGCTGCCGGTCAATGAGTGTCTGACCCCGCGTCCATGACGGTCACGCCCCAAATGTTTAGGTTTTTCAGACATGGAGACATTGTATTCTTGACTGATGGAGATGAGGGATTAATGTCTGTAAATTGGGACGCCATCGTAAAAACCTACGACGTCAGGGGATTGGTTGACGTTGATTTAACTGATGATGTAATCAGAGCACTAGCTGCGGGGTTCGTCGATGAACTTGAACTTTCTGGCAAGCAGGTAATCGTTGGACACGACATGCGTGATTCTTCACCTAGATTTGCAAAGTGCTTTGCCGAAGGTGCAACCCTAAGAGGAGCAGACGTTATCAATATCGGGCTATGTTCCACCGATGAGTCCTACTACGCCTCTGGAGCATTAGATCTTCCGGCAGCCATGTTTACGGCAAGTCACAATCCAGCCAGTTACAACGGCATCAAATTCTCTAGAGCTGGAGCTCGGGGCATCAGTTTGGATACCGGACTGGCCAATATCAGAGATAGGGCAAAGAAATTCCTTGCTGATGGAATCCAATCAGTTGCGCAACCTGGTTCACTTAGTGATCAGGATGTATTAATTGGCTACGCAGGCTATCTGAGGCAGCTGGTCGATCTTAAATCTGTGCGTCCGATGAAGATTGTTGTTGATGCAGCCAATGGGATGGGTGGTCTAACCGTTCCTGCAGTGCTTGGCACCAAGGCTGGACTTGATAGGTTGCCGATTGAAATTATCGAGATGTATTTCGAACTTGATGGAACATTCCCAAACCACGAAGCCAATCCTCTTGAGCCAAAGAATTTGGTAGACCTGCAGAAAGCAGTGGTGGAACACAGTGCTGATCTAGGACTTGCCTTCGACGGTGATGCGGATCGTTGTTTTGTAATAGATGAAAAAGGTGACCCAGTAACCCCAAGTGCGGTAGCGGCGATGGTAGCTAGGCGAGAAATCGCCAGAGTGCGACAAGCCGGTGAAGATCGAGAGATTACCGTGCTCTATAACCTGATCACTTCGAAGGTTGTCGCTGAGGTTATCAAAGCCGATGGGGCAATCGGGGAACGCACCAAGGTTGGACATTCGCTGATTAAAGACCGTATGGCAGAAACAAATGCCATCTTCGGTGGTGAGCACTCTGCCCACTATTACTTCAGAGATTTCTGGGGTGCAGATAACGGGATGTTGGCGGCCATGCACGTGCTGGCTGAGTTTGGCCACCAGGAACTACCCCTTTCGGAATTGGCTAGACAATACAATCCTTATTTCCTATCTGGCGAGATAAACTCAACCGTCTCGGATGTTGGATCAGCTAAAGATCGTGTCCGCGATGCCTTTAGAGATCGAGCCAAATTTGATGAGTTTGATGGAATCACTGCCCAAGGTGAGTCAGATGGTTCCTGGTGGTGGTTCAATGTTCGTGCTTCAAATACCGAACCGCTACTGCGCCTAAACGTTGAATCCAAGGATCAGAAAGTCATGGAGCAAATTCGCGACGAAGTTTTGGACCTGATTCGTAGGTAACGTTTTGGTATCTAAGGCAGTTAGTTTCAGGCGATAATAGAGAACATGAACGCCCCAGCTAAGACCGGTTTCGACTACAAGGTAAAGGACCTTGCTCTTGCAGAGTTTGGTCGCCATCAGATGCGACTGGCTGAGAATGAGATGCCAGGGCTTATGGCCCTGCGTGAGGAGTTTGGTCCACAGCAACCTCTTCGGGGAGCAAGAATCGCTGGATCCTTGCACATGACTATTCAGACCGCGGTGCTGATTGAAACTCTGGTGGCTTTGGGTGCAAAGGTGCGCTGGGCGTCTTGCAACATTTTCTCAACTCAGGATGAGGCAGCCGCAGCCGTGGTTGTTGGCCCAAACGGTTCGATAACTCTTCCGGCTGGAGTTCCAGTTTTTGCTTGGAAAGGCGAATCGCTGGAGGAGTACTGGTGGTGCACCGAGCGTATTTTTGACTGGACGCAAGAGGCAATCATCGAGGGTGCTGATTACACTGGCCCAAATATGATTCTTGATGATGGAGGAGATGCCACTCTTCTGGTTCACAAGGGTTATGAATTTGAGCAAGCTGGATCGGTTCCTCCAGCTGGAGTTGAAGATAACGAGGAGTATCGGGTCATTTTAGAACTTTTGCGAAAAGAATTTGAAAAGAACAACAAGAGATTTTCCAACATGGGGGGAGATATCTACGGGGTAACTGAAGAAACAACCACCGGGGTTAAGCGTCTCTATGAAATGTTCAAGCGGGGAAGCTTGCTGTTTCCAGGAATCAACGTGAATGATTCAGTCACCAAGTCCAAGTTTGATAACAAATACGGCATTCGGCATTCCTTGCCTGATGGGCTAAACAGAGCTACAGACATACTGATTGGCGGCAAGATGGTTTTTATTGCCGGCTACGGTGATGTTGGTAAGGGTGCCGCTGAAGCCATGCGAGGCCAGGGGGCCAGAGTCATAATCAGCGAAGTAGATCCAATTTGTGCTTTGCAGGCAGCCATGGATGGTTTTCAGGTCACCACAATCGACAAGGTAGTCGGCGAGGCAGATTTTTTCATTACTGGTACCGGAAATGCCGGAATTATCCGCCCAGAGCATGTCCTAAAAATGAAACCCCTGGCCGTTATTGCCAATATTGGCCACTTCGACAACGAGGTGGACATGGACGGGATCAGCCGTATTCCAGGCATAAAAAAACTAGAGGTGAAACCTCAGGTGCATGAGTGGCAGTTACCGGGGGGCAACTCGGTGTTGATTCTGTCTGAAGGCCGATTGATGAATCTTGGTAATGCCACTGGCCACCCCAGCTTTGTAATGAGCACCTCGTTTAGCAATCAGGTGCTGGCTCAAATTGAGCTTTTCACCAAACGTGAGGAATATCCGGTTGGTGTTTATATTCTTCCTAAGCATTTGGATGAGAAAGTAGCCAGACTACACTTATCTGCATTGGGAGTTGAACTGACCGAACTGTCTCGAGACCAAGGAAGATACATTGGTGTCGAACAAAATGGTCCTTTCAAACCAGATCACTACAGATACTAGAAAGTTCAAGATATGCCGAAACTTCTAATTGTTGAAGACGATGATGCTCTTAGAGAGCAACTCGAAATTGGCCTGACCGCAGGTGGCTTTGAAGTTTGCTTTGCTGCTACTGGAACTCAAGCCATCCCTGCATTCGAAGAGAACAATCCAGACTTAATTCTTTTGGATCTGATGCTACCTGGCAAAACAGGAATTGAAATCTGTACTGAGATTAGACAGAACTCAGGTGTTCCAATCATCATTCTCACTGCAAGAACTGATGACAGTGACATGATTCGTGGCTTAGAAGCCGGTGCAGATGACTACGTCACCAAACCGTATAAGACCGATGTCCTCGTTTCGAGAATCAAAGCAAGACTGCGGCCAATCAAAGCCAAGACCAGTGAGCATCCAATAATCAAAATTGGTCCGGTAGAGATGGACACCCTGAGCCATGAGGTCCGTAAGGGAGATAAGAAAATCAGCCTCACGCCACTGGAGTTTAAGTTACTGCTGACTTTGGCATCTCACCCCAGAGAGGTCTTCAGTCGAGAAATGTTACTTGAACAGGTTTGGGAATACACCTACAAAGCTGACACCAGATTGGTAAACGTTCACGTTCAGCGGCTTCGTTCCAAGATCGAAGACGATCCAGAAAACCCACGCCTAGTGCTAACTGTTCGCGGTTGGGGCTACAAGGCCGGTCCGGAGTAAAAGGTGTTTAGCCGCCTAGTAAATGCTTCGCTAGGCCTGTTCCGGTCTTCGCTGCAGATTAGAGCCTTGGTCTTGACCGTGGCCCTTACTGGCTCAGCACTAATTGTCCTAGGTGGCGTTCTGAGTGTGTCTATTGGTAACGGCCTATTCAGCACAAGAACAGAACATGCCCTTGAAGAAAGCCAGCGAGCCGAGAAAGCTGTTGGACAAATATTTAAGGGGCTGGATGGCACCAGCACTTGGGAGCTAAATCAAGCACTTGATCGGGTGGTTCCGGAACTTGAATCCCGAGTTGTTTCACAGACTCGAAGTGTGTTTTTCGAGAATACATTCAACCGCAGTAACTCCTGGAAGCTAGATAGCGAAAACTCCCAAGCGTTCGATAAAAAACTCATCGGTAAGGATTTCAGAGATTCTGTTCGAAACTCGAATGAGTTAAGATTCCAAACAGTTCAAATTGTTCGCGATGGTGATTCGATTCCTGCCGTGCTCACCGGGCAAAAGGTGACCCTGCCAGGTAAACACGAGTTTTTGTTGTTTTTGATATATG
>JBJTHM010000009.1:0-10635 GCA_046094465.1 Rhodoluna sp.
GACCAAAGGATCTGAAAATTCCAGGTAGAGATTTGTCAGGCATTCATTTCGCCATGGATTACCTTACTCAAGCGAACAAGCAGGTAGCTGGGGAGCAGGTGCCAAATCAGATAACTGCGACAACCAAGCACGTAGTGATTCTAGGCGGAGGTGACACCGGTGCTGACTGTCTTGGAACAGCAACTCGCCAAGGTGCTCTATCGGTGACCACATTGGCAATTGGCAAGCAGCCAGCAGGCATTAGAGATGAAAACCAGCCTTGGCCAGTAGATCCAAACCTGTTCGAGATTGCTAGCGCTCACGAAGAATTTGGCGAGAGAGTGTATCTTGCCAGCACTGTCGAATTTGTCGGAGAGGACGGGCTGGTGACTGGGCTAAAAGTCGCAGAAACTCAGATTGTTGATGGTCAACGTTCTCCAAAACCAGGAACAGAAAGAGTTATTCCTGCTGACCTAGTGCTACTTAGCCTGGGCTACCAAGGTCCATCCGAAGAAATCCAGATAGGTGAGGACAAGATCATTCGCTCAGGCAATGGCGTGTTTAGTCGCGAGTCAAACTATTCAAGCAACATTGACGGAGTCTTTATTGCTGGTGATGCGGGCCGTGGTGCTTCGCTTATTGTTTGGGCGATAGCAGAAGGTCGGGCTGCGGCCGCTGAGATTGACGAGTATCTAGAGGGGCAGAGCGTACTACCTAAACCAGTCAAGCCAAGCGATAAAGGAATTACCGTCTAGTCAAAGGTAGGCTTGATTAGTAAAAGCGAAGGAACAGATGAGAAGAGCAAAAATTGTTGCGACCTTGGGTCCAGCAACATCCACCTACGAATCAATCAAGGCAATTATTGAAGCAGGTGTTGATGTTGCGCGAATGAATCTTAGCCACGGCAGTTATGACGTTCACGAGGGCATCTACCGGACCGTCAGAAAAGCTGCGGCCGACTTGGGAAAACCGGTAGGTGTGTTTGTCGATCTTCAAGGCCCTAAAATTCGACTTGGCAAGTTTGCCGAAGGACCCGTAGAACTCCAGAAGGGCAACATTTTCAAAATCACCATAGACGACATTCCTGGCACTAAAGAGATCTGTTCAACTACCTTCAAAGGACTACCAGGTGATGTGAAAGTTGGCGATGTCCTTCTTATCGATGATGGAAAAGTGGGGCTTCGAGCAACCAACGTTTCAGACACTACAGTCACCTGTGTTGTTGAGGTAACAGGACCGGTTAGTAATAATAAAGGCATAAATCTTCCTGGTGTTGCAGTTAATGTACCTGCACTGAGCGAGAAGGATGAAGAGGACCTTCGCTGGGGTATCCGCCTGGGAGTCGACATGATTGCGCTTTCATTTGTCCGAAACGCCTCAGACATCGTTCGAGTACACGAAATCATGAAGGAGGAGGGGCGCTTCCTCCCAGTTATTGCCAAAATCGAAAAGCCACAGGCTGTTGATGCACTCGAAGAGATCATCGACGCATTTGACGGAGTAATGGTCGCCCGCGGGGATCTAGGTGTCGAGTTACCTTTCTGGCAGGTGCCACTTGTCCAGAAGCGAGCTATTGAGCTTTCGCGCCGCTGGGCTAAACCAGTAATTGTCGCCACTCAAATGCTTGAGTCTATGATTAGCGCACCACGCCCAACAAGAGCAGAGGCCAGCGATGTCGCAAACGCTGTTCTCGATGGAGCCGACGCTCTAATGCTTAGTGGAGAAACTTCAGTGGGTGAGTTTCCCGTTGAAACTGTCTCGGCTATGGCAAACATTATCGAGTCCACCGAAGAAAATGGCTTGAGTAGAATCCCCCCACTTGGAACTAAGCCTCACACTCACGGTGGAGCCGTTACATTAGCCGCTGCTGAAATTGCCGAATTGCTAGGTTCGAAGTTCATCTGCGTTTTCACTCAAAGTGGAGACTCCCTCAAGCGAGTTTCAAGATTGCGTCACGAGATTCCAACTATTGGTTTTACACCTTCTGAAGAAACTCAGCGCAGGATGTCTATGGTTTGGGGCTCGAATGTTCATCTTGTAGAGACCGTTTCCCATACTGATGGGATGATGCTTCAGGTAGATGAAGTCTTGCTAGCCAAGGGTTTAGCAGAGATTGGTGACGAGGTTGTTGTCGTTGCTGGAACTCCACCGGGAATCCCAGGCTCGACCAACACTCTTCGCGTGCATCGTGTTGGCGATCCGATCGACGGTGGTCTAGTAGCCAAATAACTTAAAGCAAAAATCACCCTTATTTGGGTGATTGGTGCCGAAGGTGGGAGTAGAACCCACACGCCTTTCGGCAAAGCATTTTGAGTGCTCCGCGTCTGCCATTTCGCCACTTCGGCTTGCTACGAATAAAGAGTCTAAACCATCTAAGGGCAGGTATGTTAATCCTATGGAGACCCAAGCTTTACGCCCAAGAGTGCTAGTTGCCGAAGATGAGGCAATCATTCGACTTGACATCGTGCAGACTCTGGCTGAGCACGGATTTGATTGCATCGGGCAAGCCTCTGATGGTGCCGAGGCGGTCAAGCTAGCGCTTGAATTGAAGCCAGACCTTGTTTTGATGGACATTAAAATGCCTGGAACAGACGGGCTCCAAGCAGCCGAGGAGCTCTCTCCACATAAAGTTCCTGTGGTGCTGCTTACAGCTTTTAGTTCACCCGAACTTGTGGATCGAGCCAGCGCCGCTGGGGTTTACAACTACGTGGTTAAGCCGTTCAATCCAGATAATCTAATTCCCGCACTTCGGATTGCGCTTTCGCTACACGAGAGGATGCAAGCTGCTCAGCAAGATTCAGAAGACGCCAAGGAAAGCCTTGAGAGTCGAAAGATGGTTGATCGCGCGAAAGCGCTTTTGACCGAGAAGATGAAAATGAATGAACCCGAGGCTTTCCGTTGGATACAGAAAGCTTCGATGGATAGACGACTTTCAATGCGACAGGTTGCTCAAACTGTAATAGAGCAATTGGGTGAAAAGTCCTAGCGATTGTCTCTGAGGAAATTAGTGATTCGAACAGTTGAGAGCCGTTGACCCTTTGCATCTGTGACAACAACTTCGTGTGTAGTTAGGTTCCTGCCAATGTTTATTGCACGGGCAGTGGCAGTAATTAATCCTGAAGAGCAGCTTTTTGTGTGTGAAGCGTTAATCTCAATGCCTACTGCATGTCTGCCAACCCCGGCGGCAACATAGGCGCACATTGAGCCAAGAGTTTCAGCTAGTACCACATATGCTCCACCATGAACGATACCTAGTGGTTGACGGTTGCCTTCAGCTGGCATCGTGGCAATTCCAGACTCTGCTGATAACTCGAGAATCTGTATGCCCATAGATTCGCCAAGTTCACCTACGCCGCGCTTACTGACCCAATCAGCTACTTCAGGACTCATGTCAGACATTCTTGCTTCCTAACGTGTTAGATGTATTTGACCATTTAGGCTTTAACCCATGACCGACAAGGGCAAGCCTACTCTTTTACTCATAGATGGTCATTCTCTGGCCTTCCGTGCCTTCTACGCTCTTAGTCCTGACTCCTTCCGAACACCTCAAGGCCAGCATACAAATGCGGTTCATGGCTTTATCTCAATGCTCTTGAACATTTTGGCAAATGAAAAACCTAGCCATCTCGCAGTTGCCTTTGACTTATCGAGGTCATCCTTTAGAACTGACGAGTATCCAGAGTACAAAGGCACGAGGGGCGAGACTCCACCAGAGTTTAATGGTCAAACCGAGTTACTGCGTGAAGCTCTTGAGGCCATGAACATCATTACTTTGACCAAAGAGAACTACGAGGCTGATGACATCATCGCGAGCTTGGCCGATCAAGGTGCAGCAAATGGCTTCAAAGTTCTTATCGTCTCTGGAGATCGCGACACTTTCCAGTTAATCCAAGATGACGTCACCATACTTTACCCAGTCAAGGGCGTTATGAATCTGGCTCGAATGAATGACGAGGCAGTTCTGGAAAAGTATGGAATCCACGCCAAGCAGTACCCAGATCTAGCGGCTCTGGTGGGAGAGACCTCAGATAATCTGCCCGGTATACCCGGTGTGGGGCCAAAGACAGCGGCCAAATGGCTTCAGCAGTATGGTGATCTCCAAGCTATTCTCGAGGCAGCCGAAGAAATTGCTGGCAAAGTTGGTGAAAGTCTTAGAGAGAATCAGGACTTAGCTGTAAGAAATCGCAGGTTAAACCATCTGGTCAGAGACCTAGATGTTGGCTATCCATTTGATGCGTTCACAATGAAACCCGTGGATGAGACACGCGTTCGAACTGTGTTTGCCAAGCTTCACTTTAGATCGCTGCTAGAGAGGGTCTTTAAAGGCTTAGGAGTGGTGAAATCTGCTGAAGTTATTGCTGAAAGTGATGATCCGCCAGCGGATTCTCCAAGCACTAAAGATTTCAAGGTTCCGCAAGCAACCAAACCGAGTAAAGAGTTACTTCAGAAATTCTCGAAATATAAGAGCCCCATAGCAATTTACCCAGCTTTTCGAGAAGGAGAGATTGCTGGAGTGGCACTAGCTAACTCAGAAAGTCGAGCATTCTTCGATTTCAACAGTTACAAAGGCGAACTTGCCAGATTGTTTGAAAGCACTGCAGAAAAGATTGTTTTCGACTCTAAACAATTAGAGAGAACTCTACTTAGTGAAGAGATACAACTCAACGGCATTAGGAACGATCCAGTTCTTATGGCTTACATCGAGAACCCACTTCGCAGGGATTTCAGCTCTGAAGGACTCATCGGTGAATTCCTAGGTATAACTTTCACTACCAGTGAGGATGTAGTTGATGCTGGAACTGACATTACAGAACTCTGCTGGTACCTTCTTCCTCTGACGGATTCATTGACTCAAAGCCTGACTAAAACTAAACAGCTTGCCGTTTACCAAGACATCGAACTGCCATCGGCAAGGGCTCTAGCTCAGATGGAACATGCTGGTATAACCGTTGACATGAAAGTATTAGACAAGCTGGTAAAAAAGCTTGATAAAGAAATCACCGACTTGGCTAGATCCTGTTTCGAACTAATCGGAAGGGAAATTAACCTCGCATCACCAAAGCAACTGCAGGCGGTACTTTTTGAAGATCTCGGTATGCAGGGGACAAGCAAGGTAAAAACTGGATTCTCGACTAATGCTGAAGCGTTGACGACATTGTTTGAGCAGACTGGGCATCCTTTTCTCGAAAAACTTCTTCAACACCGAGAACTCACTAAAATTCGGCAGATAGTTGAAACTATCAAGAAGGCAGTTTCAGTTGATGGTCGGATTCACACAACCTACGTGCAAACAGGAACCTCAACTGGCAGATTGTCTTCGGAAAATCCAAACCTACAGAACATTCCGGTGCGTTCTGATCGAGGTCGTCTGATTAGAGATGCATTCGTGGTAGGCGACGGTTATGAAACCCTACTCACCGCTGATTACTCACAAATTGAGATGCGCATTCTTGCCCACCTGTCACAGGATGCTGGATTGATAGAAGCATTCAAATCTGGAGAAGACCTGCACAAATTTGTTGGTTCGCGAATCTACGGAGTGAAGCCGGACGAAGTCACTTCGGCAATGCGAGCGAAGGTGAAGGCTATGTCCTATGGGCTCGTCTATGGTTTGAGCGAGTATGGGCTAGCTAAGCAGTTGCGAATCTCGAATGCTGACGCGAAGCAGCTTATGAGCGATTACTTTGCAAGATTTGGTGGTGTCAGAACTTACCTCAGCCAGGTAGTTGAAGATGCCAAAAAGAATAAACACACCACGACAATCTATGGGCGAAGAAGACCGTTTGATGATTTAGACAGCAAGATTTTCACAATTCGTGAAAATGCTAGGAGAGCAGCACTCAACGCACCTATTCAAGGTACCGCTGCAGACATTATGAAACTCGCCATGATCAGAGTCGCTAACGCACTTGCTGAGGCGAAAACAAAAAGCAGAATTTTGCTCCAAGTGCACGATGAACTCGTGATTGAAGTAGCACCTGGCGAACTTGAACAGGTCAAGAAAATTGTCGTTGAGGGAATGACTAAAGCCGCAAAGTTGGATGTTCCCCTGGATGTGAACATAGGGGTTGGCAGTAGTTGGGATGAGGCAGCCCATTGATTGCCAGCGGGCAAGCCATAGTGAGCGCCCCTGAGGGCTTGCACGCACGGCCTGCAGCGGAATTTGTTAGAGCGGTAAGCCTCAGCCTTCACGAGGTTACGGTCAAGAATTCAGCTGGTAAGTCCTCAACTGGCTCAAGCATTTTGGGGGTACTCAGCCTTGGCATAAAGCAGGGTGAACCCGTTTCGATTGAAGTATCTGGACCGAACGCAGAGGCTGTTTTGGAGAGACTCATCGCCGTTGTTTCAGGTTCAAATCCGCACTAGACTTACAAAGGTTCATTTTTGAGCCAAGTCCCTTATCCATCGCTGGGTGAAATAGGCCTGTGTAGGTCAGTTTTGTCCAGCCCGAGCAAAACCAGATCGAGATTATTTCTCTATGACAGAAACCAATAAAGCAACCAAGCAGGTTGCCGTAAACGACATCGGTTCAGCAGAAGAGCTGCTAGCAGAAATCGAAAAAACCCTCAAATCCTTCAACGACGGAGATCTAATCTCAGGAATCGTTGTCAAGATTGACCGTGACGAGGTTCTCCTCGATGTCGGTTACAAGACCGAAGGAGTTATTCCTTCGCGTGAACTATCAATTCGCCACGATGCCGATCCAACGGACATCGTCACAGTAGGCGATTCAATCGAGGCTCTTGTTCTTATGAAAGAGGACAAAGAAGGCCGCCTTATACTTTCAAAAAAGCGTGCTCAATATGAGAGAGCATGGGGAGATGTTGAAGAAATCAAGGAAGCTGACGGCGTAGTCAATGGTCTAATCATTGAAGTGGTCAAAGGTGGTCTTATCGTTGACATCGGTCTTCGTGGCTTCTTGCCAGCGTCATTGATCGAATTGCGCAGAGTCAGAGACCTAACACCTTACCTCGGTCAAACCGTTGAAGCGAAGATTCTCGAACTTGACAAGAACCGTAATAACGTTGTTCTTTCACGCAGAGCCTTGCTAGAGGAGTCACAGACAGCAAACCGCACTACCTTCCTTGCAGATCTTGCTAAGGGTCAAATTAGAACCGGCGTTGTTTCATCAATCGTGAACTTCGGTGCTTTCATCGATCTAGGCGGTGTTGACGGTCTAGTGCACGTATCGGAACTTTCGTGGAAGCACATTGAGCACGCGAGTGAGGTTGTTGAGATTGGTCAAGAAGTTACCGTCGAGGTACTTGAAGTTGATGCTGAACGAGAGAGAGTTTCACTATCGCTTAAGTCAACTCAGGAAGACCCATGGCAGGTATTTGCAAGAACTCACGCAATCGGTCAGTACGCACCGGGCAAGGTGACCAAGATAGTGCCATTCGGGGCATTCGTGAGAGTTGCCGATGGTATCGAAGGACTAGTTCACATTTCTGAACTGTCATCGAAGCACATTGATTTGGCCAGCCAGGTAGTAACCGTAAATCAAGATGTTTTTGTGAAGGTTATAGATATTGATCTTGACCGAAGAAGAATCAGCCTTTCACTGAAGCAGGCTACTGAAGAAGTCGACCCTAATGGAACAGATTTCAACCCAGCTCTTTACGGATTGGCACAGGACTTCGATGAGCAGGGCAACTACAAGTACCCTGAAGGTTTCGATCCTGCAACCAGCGAATGGAAGCCTGGATTTGAAGAGGCTAAGGCGAAGTGGGAAACCGAGTACGCCGAAGCTCACGCCCGTTGGGAAGAGCACAAGAGACAGGTTGCTGCAATGCTAGCTCTTGAAGCAACTCTTCCTGATGCTAAACCAGCGGAGGAGTCAAGCACCAACACTAGTTCATCAACAGAGGGTATGGATGAGTCAGCAGGCACACTAGCTGCGGATGAGTCGCTAACTGCACTGAAAGACAAACTAGACGACGCTGAATAATTAATGCAAACTTGCGGGGCTGGGCTGAAAAGCTCAGCCCCGCACTTTTTTATCAAGTTAGGCTAGAGCCATGTTTCTCATTGGATTGACCGGCGGGATTGGCTCAGGTAAGTCGACCGTCGCCACGTACTGGGCAGAATTAGGTGGATTTGAAATCGATGCCGATGTTTTAGCTCGGGAAGTAGTTTCCTCGGGGAGCGCAGGAGCTAAGGCGATTGCAGAACAATTTGGTGGAGATTTTTTTGATGGAGAAGGGAATCTAAACCGTAAAAAATTGGCACAGCATGTATTTACACAGCCTGATGACAAAGAAAAACTTGAAAAAGTTATCCACCCATTAGTTAGAAAGCTTGCCCTTGAAAGAATCTCTCTAGCGCCAGAAGATTCAATTGTGATCTACACTGTTCCGCTTTTGGTCGAAGCCAATGTTGACCTGCCATTCGATGCTGTGGTTACGGTTGAAGCACCTGAAGAGATCCGAGTTCACCGCTTGGTCTCATCAAGAGGTTACACCGAGAAAGAGGCTTGGCAGCGTATCAGTAGCCAGGCGCGACCAGTTGACCGTGCAAATAGGGCTGACTACATTCTGAATTCCAATCAGGCACTGGACAAGATGTTGGCTGATGCTGACAATTTATGGCGAATCTTCACTGAACAGGCTCGCAAAAAGTGAAAGCTCCCACCAGAACCTTTCACCCTTTCCAAGTTGTTAGTGATTACCAGCCTTCAGGTGATCAACCTACTGCGATTGAGGAGCTCAGCGCTAGGATTCGAGCCGGTGAGAAAGATGTCGTACTCCTTGGTGCAACTGGTACAGGTAAGTCGGCAACAACTGCCTGGCTAATTGAGAAACTCCAACGACCAACTTTAGTTCTCGCCCACAACAAAACGCTGGCCGCCCAGTTGGTTAACGAGTTTCGAAGCCTGTTGCCTCATAACGCAGTGGAGTACTTCGTCAGTTACTACGACTACTACCAACCTGAAGCGTACGTGCCGCAGACCGACACATTCATCGAGAAGGATTCAAGCATCAATGCTGAGGTCGAGAGGCTACGATACTCAGCCACTATGAGCCTTCTTAGTAGGAGAGATGTTGTTGTTGTGAGCACTGTTTCCTGCATTTACGGTCTAGGGGCTCCCAGTGAGTACCTCGACATGTCACTTCCACTGCATCGGGGACAAGTAATTGATCGGGATGATCTAATCCGAGTCTTTGTGAGCATGCAGTACCAAAGGAATGATTACGATTTTTCAAGAGGTAATTTTAGAGTCAAGGGTGACACGATTGAGATTATCCCTGTCTACGACGAACTGGCAATTCGCCTAGAACTTTTTGGTGATGAAATCGAGAACATATACCAACTTCACCCACTAACAGGCGAAGTTGTTAAGACCATCGATACCATCAGCGTCTTCCCAGCAAGTTATTACGTTACCTCACCTGAGCGTATGGGGTTAGCACTTGAAGCTATCGAAGAAGAGATGGTTTCTAGGGTTAAGGAATTCGAACAGCAGGGAAAACTTCTTGAAGCCCAACGAATAAAAATGCGCACAACCTTTGACCTTGAGATGATCCGGGAGCTTGGGTTCTGTTCAGGAATTGAGAACTACTCCAGGCACATCGATGGACGAGCACCCGGGACAGCTCCTTCCTGTCTATTGGACTACTTTCCAGAGGACTTTCTAACAGTCATTGATGAGTCTCATGTTACAGTCCCTCAAATTGGGGCTATGTTCGAAGGCGATTCATCGCGTAAGCGAACTCTGGTTGAATACGGCTTTCGACTGCCCTCGGCTATGGATAACAGGCCACTTAAGTGGCAAGAATTTCTCGACCGCGTCGGCCAAACTGTCTACCTATCCGCAACACCTGGAAAGTATGAATTGTCCGTAAGCGACGGGGTCGTCGAGCAGATTATTCGTCCAACTGGTCTAGTTGATCCACAGATTGTCGTCAAACCTACTAAAGGGCAGATTGATGACCTGTTGGAGGAAATCAAATTTAGAACTGAACGGGATGAGCGAATTCTGGTGACCACCCTGACCAAGAAAATGGCTGAGGAGCTCACCGACTTTCTAACAGAAGCTGGCGTGAGAGTTCGATATCTCCACTCCGATGTTGACACACTAAGAAGAGTTGAACTTTTGAGAGAGTTGCGAACTGGCATTTTCGACGTTCTCGTGGGTATAAACCTCCTAAGAGAGGGACTTGATCTACCAGAGGTTTCTCTTGTTGCAATCCTTGATGCAGATAAGGAGGGATTCCTAAGATCGACGACCTCTCTCATCCAGACAATAGGACGTGCTGCAAGAAATGTCTCCGGTGAAGTTCACATGTATGCAGATCGCATCACAGATTCAATGGCGAGAGCCATTGAGGAAACCAACCGGCGCAGAGACCGGCAGATCGCATACAACACTGAAAACAACATTGACCCAACCCCACTGAGAAAGAAAATCTCTGACATCACTGACAGCATTCTCAAGGAAGAGCAAGACACGGAAGAGCTTTTGGCCCAAAAACCGAGGCGTTCCAGAGATGGGAAGCCGATTAACCCAGTTCGCAAAAGGCCAGATCAAAACGCAAGTTACGATGAACTGCTGTCTTTGGTGGTCGAGTTGGATGCTCAGATGAAAGGCGCTGCCGCAGAGTTGAATTTTGAACTCGCAGCGAGACTCAGGGATGAAATCTCGGAGTTGAAATACAC
>JBJTHM010000010.1:0-3429 GCA_046094465.1 Rhodoluna sp.
CTCAGGTCCTGACCGTAGTCTTCAGCTGTGATCTTGTACTTTGAAGTGCCATTCAGTACTGACTCGAGTTCAAAGTTTCTAACCCAACCGTAGGTCAAGCGAAGGTTCTTTGCGAACTGCTCACGTGGAAGCTTGATCCAAGTACCAACGCGTAGCAGTCCATCACCGGCTGATGATCCAGGAACAATCTGCAACTCAGTAGAAGCTAGAACACTGATGTTGTAGATCTCGCGAGTCTCACCATCCTGAGCTGTAACCTCAACGGTAATTGTCTGAACACCTGAGAAGTCAGTTAGATCTCCGTTAGTGATTTCGTAAGTAGCGAATTCGTTGTTTACGTTCACTGCAACATCGATGTCACCAGCGTCAACTTCAATGATTTGCTCTTCTGATTCGAAGACAATTCCGTTGATTTCAATGCTTGCGGTTGCATCGGTGTATGGCAATACGTTAACAGTTACTCGGTACTCGACAGTTAGAGTCTCATCTACTGAAGTAACAGTCAAAACAACTTCGTTAGCACCTAGCACAAGTGAGTCGCCACCTGAGATTTCGTAGGTTGCATCTGGGTCGGTTAGTTCAACCGCGATGTCAACAGATTCTGAACCTGCATCAACATCAACGACGTCACCATCAGCAACTTCGATCTCATTGATTGTGAAGGATGCGGTTGTTACATCTCCAACAGCAACGACCAAGGTCACGTAAGTTTCCTCAGTGGCTTCCCCGTCAGGAGCGGTAACAACGATAGACATCTCGTTCTCACCAACCACTAGATCTTCGTTACCGGTTACCTCGTAGGTAGCCTCAGGGTCGCTGGTAACAACTTCAACCTCAACCGAGTAGGTCTTTGAAGGAAGGTCAATTACGTCACCGTCAACAACCTGAACTGACTGCATGCCATCTGGGCTATCGAAGTTAATGAAGATAGCTTCTGATGCTGAATCGTTGCTAGGAGCAACTACCAAAGTAACTGTGTACTCGGCGCTGGTCTCCTCATCCGCAGCAGTAACGATGATGGTAAGGGTGTTGTCGCCAACTCCGAGGAATTCGTTTCCATCAATCATGTATGTTGCGTCTGGGTCAGTAGTAATAACCTCAACATCAACTTCAGTGGTGAATGGGTCAAGGTAGACAGAGTCTCCATCTGAAGTCTCGTTACCGTCAACCAAAATTGACTCAACGCTGGTGTCGGTGTTAGGAGCAACAACAATAATCACTGTGTAAGTGGTTGTTGATTCGCCATCTGCAGCAACGACTGTTACGTCAACTTGGTTCTCACCAGGGACTAGATCAGTTCCACCAGAAACTTCGTAAGAAGCTTCAGGGTCGGTGGTCTCGATGTAGATTTCAGCCTCAACAGTTAGTGGCTCAACAGTTACATAGTCACCGTCAGCTACGTCTATTCCAGCAATCTGGAATACCGAAAGAGTTACGTCGGTGTTAGGCAAGACGTTTAGCACGAATGTGTATTCTCTAGTTGTCTCACCGTCAGCTGCTGTAACAATAACGCTAACGTCGTTGTTGCCAGGAACTAGATCAGTTCCACCGATGATCTCGACCGTTGCATCAGTGTCGACAGTGTCAACTGAAACATCAACATCAGTGGTTAGTGGCTCTAAGTCAATGTAGTCACCATCGTTAACAACCTGACCTGCAATGGTGATTGAGTTAACTGATGTGTCATTGTTTTGCAAAACCAAAACATTAAATGTGTATGTCTGAGAAGTGACACCATCAGCAGCTGTAACAAGAACTGAAAGTTCGTTGTCACCGGTAGCTAGATTCAGGTCACCATCAACAAAGTAAATTGCATTCACATCAGATAGCAATACATCAACAGAAACTTCAGTGGTTCCCCACGGCACAACTAGGTTGTCGCCGCTAGAGAGTTCTTCACCGTTAACTGTGATTATTGCTCCGACATCTGTTGAAGCACCAACATTCAATACAACTGTGTATGTTGCACTTAGTGCAGCTGTGTCTGTTACAACAACAACTAGATCATTAGGTCCAGTTGAAAGATTGGTTGCACCAGAGACGTCCACCGTAGCGGTTGGGTCAGCTGCAGTAGCAACAACATCAACAGATGAGGTGTATGGGTCTAAATTAACTGTTGACCCATCGGTGACGTTTGTTCCGTTCACCGTGAATACTGCTAGATCAGTCGATGCGGCATAGGCAGCAGATGCACCTAATGTCGTAACGGCAGCTGAAGGTAGCAGCAAGGCAAAAATTGTAAGTAGCGTAATTCGCTTTGATTTAAACACGTGCAGATCTTCCTCGGTCGAGTTTTAACGGACTTTATCCGCGTAAAGACAAGATTAGGGGTTTTTGAGCCAGTTCCCAAACTTCTTTACCAATTTGAAACCTAGATTTAAGCCACCTTAAAATACCCTCTTCAAGAGAACAGCCAGAGGGTGAAGAGGCTACTTAGCCTCTTATTTACCTAGTTGTGCAAAGAGACTTTCGACATCCGTGCCGGAATACCAAATGACATCGATTGTTGGGTGCAAAAGGGTTAGTTTTAGGGCTTTTGCCCCAGCTTTACCGCCTAAAACCACCATTCTTGAAGATCCCAGTCGCCATTCCCCAGTTAAACCACCTAATAGTGGTCTTTTAGAGACTCGAACCCCTAATTCGCCTGCCCCTGGCATTTCGGTAATTTGAAAGGCCTTAACTCGGTTTAGTTCTAAAGCTAGGTTTGGTCGACCTAGTAAAGAGCGCTCTCTTGCACTTAGAGAGATTGACAGCGATTTTGGTCCCACCGCTATTGAAACCATTTTTGCCCCCTTTTCGTTCCCAAAATACAACAATTAACAGATTCTAGTGATTTCTCTCCCCCCCGCTACCCATATACAAGTTTGTTTCCAAAGATTTCACATACTCGAAACAGAGCAAATCCAAGGTTAAAGAAATGATGCGGCGGCGAATTTCTTCGCCTGCCGCATCATTCCTCCCAGCATGGCGGTGACGGTGGGATTTGAACCCACGGTGGGCTTTCACCCACACAACTTTTCGAGAGTTGCACCTTCGGCCTCTCGGACACATCACCACTTTTTAGGTTATCCCAAAAGCCATTAGTGGGAAAGACCCAAGTTTTACTAATCCAGTAAGCTCAGCAATTCGAGATTCACGAAAAATACTTCCCGACCTGACTTGAAACTCTGCAAAGCTCCTTGAGCTTCTAAATCCTTTAGCCAGGTGCTGGCAGTAATTCTAGAAACCCGGGCATACTCAACAACCTGTCCAGTCAAGACATAGGTTTTTTCAAATAGCAGTTGAGCTAGATCTGGTCTAACCCGATATTTCTCACCGAATTTTAATTGCAGTTCAGTTATACCTTTTAGTTTGTTACTGGCATCCACAGCTGTTGCCCTGACTGCCTCAAGCATGAAAAGCACCCAGGGAACCCAAGCACCTTTTTGA
>JBJTHM010000011.1:0-3582 GCA_046094465.1 Rhodoluna sp.
TTGCTGAGCAGCATGCTGTTGCCTCTAGTGCAGGACTGTCATTTGGTGGATTGCATCCGGTTGTTGCTATTTACTCAACTTTTATGAATCGTGCATTCGACCAAGTCCTAATGGACGTTGCTCTTCATCATGCAGGTGTCACTTTCATCTTGGACAGAGCCGGTGTAACGGGACCGGATGGGGCAAGTCACCACGGAATGTGGGATTTAGCTCTTCTTCAGATTGTGCCAGGTGTAGAAATTGCAGCACCACGAGATGCAGTTCGTCTTCGTGAAGAACTTGGCGAAGCCGTCGCAATCTCCGATCGTCCTACTGTAATCAGATTCCCCAAGGGGAGCGCGGTTGCAGACCTGCCAGCAATCAGAAGAACAACTGATGGAGTTGATGTCCTTTATGCATCTGCTTCGAAGGATGTTCTTTTGGTAGCCGTTGGCGCTTTTGCTAACACTGCTTTGAAAGTCGCGGAACTGTTGGCCGCTCATGGCATCGGTGCCACAGTAGTGGACCCTCGTTGGGTCGTGCCAGTTCGTGATTCCATTATTCAAATGGCAAGAGATCATCGACTCGTGGTGACACTTGAAGATGGTGTTAAAGTCGGTGGAATTGGAACTCGCATAAGACAAGACCTAAGAAGCAATCAGATTGACACAGCCTTGAACGAGCTCGGATTGCCTGACGAGTTTATTGAACATGCCTCAAGAGGTGAGATTCTAGAAAGAGTTGGCCTCACAGCGCAGGTCATCGCTCAGGACATTGTTGCACAGGTTTTGGGAGCGAAAGTGCCACACGCAAGACCTCTGGATGAGATCAAGCCTCAGCAGGAGCCGAAACTTTAGTTTCAAGTACAGGCAATTCAGTTTGATTGAAAGCCTGAATGAAGAACGGTACTGCGATTTCGATCTGCCACTGCCTTGCCTTCCTCGTTCTAAGACTTGCGCTAACCTCCTCCTTGTTAGGCGGCGGTGGATTGAAACAAAGGCTTCGCACAGTCTCAGGAGATATCAAGTTCTCTACTGGGATGGATAGCTTTTCGGACGCCTCCTTTAGATAGAGCTTCATCCATTGCAAGCGCCTGTTTGCCTCTGGAAACTTGTTTGCCCAATTCCTATGATTAGGTATTCCGGTAGCTTCTGCCCTGAGATCAACTAGTTGTCTCTGCAGGGAACCTTGCTCGAGAGCTTCCCACCAGAGATCTAGGTATGTTCTGCTTGCTCGACCAGCGAAAGAACGAAGGCTAGCCAATTCAGATTTTGATTTAGGTGAAGCTTTCACCGCTGCCACCAAGGATTGGTCTGGAACTAATCTCCCGGGAGATATGTCCTTGTCTTTGGCTAGTTTCTCTCTCGCAGTCCACAGACTCTTCAAAATTGTGAGCTGTTTTTGATCCTTCAGTTCGTGAATACCAGTGACGGATCTCCAGCGCTCGGCCTTTTCGGGTTTTGGTTGAAAATCTAAGAGGTGACTAAATTCCTCAAGAGCTATCTCCAGCTTTTCCTTTTTAGTCAGTTCCTTCTCGATTGCGAGCCAAAGATCAAAGAGGACATCAACATCAAGTGCGGCGTAGTTCAACCACTCGGTAGGTAGCGGTCTGGTGCTCCAATCAACCGCAGAGTGCTCCTTAGCAAGTGAGTATTGCAGAAACAACTCAGTCATCGCTCCTAGAGAGACCTTTTCAAGTCCGAGAAGACGTCCTGCCAGTTCGGTATCAATTATGTTTATCGCAACAAGACCAAAATCTCTCAAGCAGGGCAAATCCTGGCTAGCGGCATGAATAATCCATGATTTCGAACTGACTAAAGCCTTTACGGAGGATAGAAGTTCGGCTTCATAGTTAGGTGTCGGATCTACTAGGAAAATTCGATCCTTTGGTACGGCTATCTGGATCAGGTACGCCCTTTGACCATACCGGAATCCACTTGCTCGTTCAGCATCAATTGCAATGATGTCTGTCGCAGCTAGGGATTTCTGCAACAGACGTAAATCCTCATCACAAGCAACATAAAGTGTTGGAAGTCTTGGTTGAATCAGTTCGGTAGCAGATTTTGTGTCAGAGCCGCTCATGAGATCTGGGACAGTGGGATAACAGATTCACCTTCAAGAGCAAATCCAGCCATAGCAGCTACCAAATCCTGCCAGGCTGCTAGATGCGGCTGCAGATTCCCATCCAGAGGAGTCCATGACGCTCGCAACTCTATTTCTGTGGACGGTTTGTCAGTGGCAATTGAACCCATGCCTGTTGACGACATCTTTGTAATTGTGCCTGCTTCAGCTGTGTATTTAGCCGAGTGATTGGCTAGGGCTCTACTTAAGAGTTCCCAGTAATAATTCGCCGAGTCATCTTCCTTGCCTAAATCTAATTCTGCAGGGGACTTTGCATACGCGATAACGCGCATGTTAGCACCCCAGACATCGGCCTGTTCTGGATCATGGACGAAGACAATCCGTCCCACACCTCGATTCAGTGGCGTTTCGGTAGAGTCTGGTACCTGAGCCGAAAAAGCTAGAGAAAAGGGTCCTATCCCATGCGGTGAAGCTATCTGAGTAGTATCCAACTCTGAACGGGTATACGGTGTAGCAAGGGGTGCTGCTGCAACCTTGAATTCAGCGGGGGCTTTGTCGTTCAGTTCGAAGAATGTCATTTGTTCTAGGCTAAATCTATTAGGGCAACATCCACATGCTGCCACGCCGCTTTTTAGGAGAACTATTGTTGAGGTTTATCAAAGCTGCTGTGGCTGCTAGACGATTTCTTTACCTAGGCAGTCCACTTAGAGGGGACATTCCGGTTCTCAAAGTGTTGCTGGATGGTTCAAAAACAATCATTGAGTTACCACTGAATGCAGACACTCTCCCTGAAGGGAAACATTCTCTGTTTTGGAACGATCGCAACGGGCACAATCTAGTCATGGCTCTGCCACTAACATCAAACGCTGTGCGATCCTTTGAGGTCTTGCAAAGTTTTGGTCAGAAGATCAATCCAGGGGATAAGGTCTGGCTTTCGGGTTGGAATGGGCAAAGGCCAGAGCACTTTGGCCTTAATGCAGTGCTGGACATAAAGCTTTCGAACAATACATCTGCCTACCTTCAAAAAGGTGGCAAGTCATGGGTCATTCACATACATGGAAGAACAGCGACTAGAGCAGAAGCGCTTCGAAATTTTGAAGCGATACAAAGCCTTGGCTTTTCACAGATTGCCATCTCCCACGAGACTGACAAACCTCCGCTGGGATTAGGAACGAAGCGCTCCTACCTCGGTGCGAGCGAGTGGAAGCAAGTTGAAATCGCGGTTCGTTATGCCCTTGATGCGGGAGCCGAGAAAATAGTCCTATTTGGATTCTCACTCGGGGCCATTTTCATCGGAGAGTTTCTAAGAAACTCAGTACTGGCTGACAGAATTGCTGGCGTTATTTTTGATTCCCCGCTTATCGACTTCGAATCAACTCTGAACTTTCAAGCCAAGCGTGCTGGTTACGATTCCACTTTAGGCTCCTATGGATTAGAACTGATACAAAATAGCCGAGTATTCCGGCTTTTGGGTTTACATCAAGAGGCTATACCATCACTACTTAGGACCATCAATAAGCC
>JBJTHM010000012.1:0-7986 GCA_046094465.1 Rhodoluna sp.
GGATTTGCTTCTCCTACCTTGGATACGAAGTAGCGAGGCCACCGTCTGCAAGTTGTTTTTCACCCTGTGGTGGATTTCACGGATTGTCGCGTCTTTAGTGATTAGCTCTCGCTCTTGACGCCTAAGTTCAGTGACATCGCGGCATAAAAGTATCGCTCCAGTGTGTTTTCCACCTTCATAGATAGGTATCGCTCTAACACTCAGGGCTGAGGAATTACCTTCAATATCAGCACGCCAAGGAACCTTCCCAGAGACTACGGTTGGTAAGTTCTCATCGACATTTAGTCTTCCCTTGTTTAGCTCATCAGTTATAGCAACTAGGGATCTACCTTCCAACTCACCATTCACACCTAGCTTTTGAAATGCGGAAATACCATTAGGAGAGGAAAAAACTACCCCGCCTTTAGCATCCAGGTGCAAAAGACCATCATTCACACGTGGAGCACCTCTTCTAGGAGCACTTTGCTCAGAAAACATCGGATAGCTTCCATCAGCAACCATGTTGAGTAATTTATCTCCCAAAGCCGCAAGGTTTATTCTCGTTTTGTTTGGAGCTGCTGCTTCACCTAAGTTGGTGTGCTTGGTGACAACGGCAATCGGAGATGGCGTTATGTCATCGCCACTGTGCACATTCAATCTTCTAAAAACAGGTATTGCGCTCAGTCTTGCTGGAACGCCTTGATAAACATCCGGCTCACCATACTCAACAATCTCACCGGTAGTGAACGCTTTAGAAACTATTGCGGCCCAGGCCTTCTCAACATTTTTTCCGGTTATGTCTCGATAAAAAACAGTCGCAGCACTTGACGGTCTTGCATGACCTGCAGCGATGAAACCTTTCTTTCCATCTGAAATCCAAAGCACCAGATCAGCGAAACTTAGATCAGCAATCACCTGCCAATCTGCAACAAGTGCTAAAAGCCACTCGAGGTCAGGCTCATGTTCCTGACCATACTTTTTCATCAAGTCGGAGAGAGTGGACACCTAAGAAGTCTAGCCACTTTGGGCTTTTGCTGAACTAATCAGAATCTGATTAGCCAATGCCCTAAGTTCTGCCCGAGCTGGACTGGACCGTTTCAAAAGAGCAAGCGGTAGGCCGTTTCTTATGGCTCTATCAAAGTTCTCTGGCTCGTCTGGGATAAAGCTGTCGATTCGAAGCGAAAGCAATCGTTCATAGGTTTGCTCCAGTTCGACTTTGGCAGCTGGCCCCAAAGCAGTGGTTCTGAACCGATTCACCGCAACAAATGTTTCCGCTGAAGGATGAAGATCAGTCAAGAATGCTTTAGCATCGATAAATCGTTTTGCCGATACTGGATCAGAACCCGAAATAAAAACAATCTTGCTGACCCCCGTCAAGATTCCCGACAGCAAGCCATCGCGTTCCTCTGCAACTAATGACGGATGTGAGATCCTGCCTCTTGAGTAACTTGCCTGAGGTAGATCAAAAACAACTAAATCGAATTGAGTCTTCACAGATTCAAGGAGACCGGTAAGCCGCTCAATGCTCACCTCCGGCCAACGAACTGGCGATGAAATACCTGGCACAAAAGTGAGTTCATTCCTGCCAAGATCAATTCGTACGGTAAGTCGAGCGAACTCTGTTCTTGATAAACGGTTTTGCTCAACTAGACGCAACAGCGCTGACAATCCAGCTGGCGCATCCGTGAGTCCCAGCTGCAGCGAAATCGAAGGTGCTAGGGTGTCCAAATCAATCAAAAGCACCCGCTTTCCGACTAGAGCGAACTCAGTGGCTAGATTGATTGCCAAAGTGCTTCGGCCAGGCGAACCAGAACCTGAGAAACAGGCAACTGATGAAACAGGAAACCCTGGCATGGCAGTTGCCTTCGGCTGCTGGTCCACCACAGTTAGGTGGGAACCTGGTCGATTTCGCAGAGTGGTAATCATTCAGAGAGAACCCCAACAAGAACATCCTGCTTAGCAATCGAATGAACCACCGATCTTATCTCTGCAACTGAAACACAGATTTCAATGGACTCAGCACTTCGACTGAGTGCATCTGTTTGCCGGAAGATTTTCCGCAATTCTCCTCGAGTGACTATTTGGACCGGAGCAGAATCAACGCTTGAATTCTGTTGCCCAGCCCAGATGTCCAGAAGATTCCCGAGGCGAATAACTTCACTGAGTTCAATTCCAAGATGCATCTTCATAGCAACACAATCGGCCTGATTCAGATCCTCCAAAGCAGAAAGTGGCACTAATTCCCCCGCTCTGACTGGAGTTCTAAGTAGCCAAGTGGTTTTCTTGGCAGAGGGTTGCAGGTAGCTATCCTGCTGCTCACCTAGTTCCAACCTGACTAGAGCAACATTGTCTTCAGTCAACTCAGATTCTTGAGCTAGGTCTGTCACGGCAACAAAATACTCCTTGCTATTGCTGTTCCCTTCAGAACTGAAAAAGAAAGAGGCCAGGGCAACTAGAACCAGCGAGAATGAGATTAGCAACCTGCTTCTTCTAGAGCCCAAACGGCCAGCAAGACTCACCTTGCGGGTTCGTCTGCGCAGCATCATGGACATGCTCTAATGTTGCTAAAAGTTAGCCCAGGTCGCTCAAATTCTCCACAATTAAATGATCGATTGCTGTGAGGGAAGTGAATTCATTAGCGCCTGAAACCTCGAGTTGAATCAGCCAACTAGAAGCGCCAAGCAAGGTTGCTCGTTGATAAGAGCCATCTAGAAATTTTATGGCCAGGCAAACACCGTGAAGTTTTTGGTCAATCAATTGTTTGAGATTTAGTTCGCTCTCCTGAAAGTGATAATCGGTTGTTGAGCATCGAATGCTTCTTAGGGATCGCTTAGGAATAATTAGCCACACGGGATGAGCATTTCTCGAGGCAAATCCAGCTATGAAGTCTTTTCCAACTATCGGAGAAGTTACCTGCAAGACCAGTTTTTCGCTAATGCCGAAAGTAATAATTGCTGAAAGAATTTTCTGGCTTTGTTTAGAATCTTTAGTCAAATTGGCAAAGAAAGCCTGAGCCTCAAGGTCTTCGAGAACATTTTCAATGGTCATGACAGATGTTGACACATTGCAGTGATCTAGATACTTCTTCTCCACAGGAATATTCCCTGATTATGCGAAATGAAGGTTATTGGATAACTTATCTCTTAGTCATGCACGGGGGGAAGTTTAAAGTTAATGGCAACACAATCTAGAACCTCCACAAAACGAGCAGTATCAAACCCAATCGAAGCCGACGATTTTTTCGGTGCGCAATTCACCTCAAGTGCAGATTTAGGCGATCCAACCCCTATCCTTGCTTTTTTAGCTCAAGCAGTTATTGAGACACTGGCTGGAATTCGAGATGTTGAGCAGAGCGCAAGATGGCTAAGCGACGGCGTTTACCAGCAGCTGCGTCAACGAGCACTTGCTTTCAACAGAACCAGAGCACAACAGCAAGCAAAGGTTCTCCGACCAAACATTTCGATTGGCAAAATCTCTCAGTTCAGCCCGCGTGATGGCGTAATCGAAGGCGTAGTGATAGTTCACAATCGAGATCGAGCAAGAGCGGTTGCGATTCGACTCGAAGGCTACAACGGTCGTTGGCGAGCGAAGAACATCGCAGTACTCTAAAACCTACTTTTTGAAGAAGGAGCTTCCCGGCCCCTCATCCTTTGGTTTGTTTGATGAATTAGAGCTCTTCACCTCAGTCTCGCCGGTTTCTCCAGGAGCGCTAAAAGTTAGCGTAGTTGGTTGAGCTTGCACCTGAGGCTCAACTTGAACATCAAGGTTGAACAAGAATCCGACAGACTCCTCCTTGATTGCGCCCATCATCTGGTTGAACATGTTGTATCCCTCACGCTGATACTCGACCAGAGGATCGCGCTGAGCCATGGCACGCAGTCCAATACCTTCTTTCAGATAATCCATCTCATAGAGGTGATCACGCCACTTCCTATCCAACACCGAAAGAACAACCCGTCTTTCAAGTTCATGCATAGCGGTCTCACCAACTTGCTTAGCCCTGTTGGCATAAGCAATACGAGCATCCGAAACAAGCTCATTGGTAAGCCACGATCTGGTCAGCTTGCTTCTTGAACCAGCCTCTGTCAAAACTTCTTCCACCGAGATGCCAATTGGATAAATAGTCTTTAGGTCTGTCCAAAGTGATTCGAGATCCCAGTCACTACCGGCATTATCGGCAATGTGTCCACTAACAATATCCGACACGACATCAACCAGGAATGTGTCCACTCTGGCAGTTAGGTCGTCACCAGCGAGTATGTGTCGACGATCAGAATAGATTGCCTCACGCTGACGATTTAGAACGTCGTCATACTTCAAAACATTCTTTCTGATTTCAGCATTCCGAGCTTCAACCTGGGCCTGTGCACTGGCAATAGCTTTGCTAACCACACCTGACTCAATCGCCATGTCATCGGGAATGTTACTGCGGTTCATCAAAGCAGCAGCGGCACCAGAGTTAAATAGACGCATCAAATCATCAGTCAGCGACAGGTAGAAACGAGACTCACCTGGGTCTCCTTGACGTCCTGAACGTCCACGAAGCTGGTTATCAATACGTCTGGATTCGTGTCGTTCAGTTCCAAGCACATAGAGTCCACCAACTGCGACGACTTTCTCAGCCTCGCTGGCAACCTGCTCTTTCACATCTTCATAGGTCTTGCCCCAAGCTGCTTCGTATTCCACAGGCTTTTCAACCGAGTCATACCCCTTTTTAGCCAACGCCTCATAGGTTAGATATTCAGCGTTACCACCGAGCATGATGTCTGTTCCACGACCAGCCATGTTTGTCGCGACCGTGACTGCACCTAAACGACCAGCCTGAGCAACTATGGATGCTTCACGAGCGTGGTTTTTAGCATTCAAAACCTCGTGCCGAACTCCTCGCTTGGCAAGAAGCTTTGATAGGTATTCGCTTTTTTCTACGCTGGTAGTTCCAACCAAAATCGGTTGTCCCGTAGCGTGACGGGCTGCAATGTCCTCAACCACCATGGCAAATTTGACCGCTTCATTTTTATAGATCAGGTCAGACTGGTCCATACGAATCATTGGTCGGTTCGTTGGGATTGGCACAACGCCAAGTTTGTAGGTGGACATGAATTCGGCAGCTTCGGTTGCGGCAGTACCGGTCATACCAGCAAGTTTCTTATAGAGCCTGAAGTAGTTCTGCAGCGTTACAGTAGCGAGGGTTTGGTTCTCAGCTTTTACAGGCACACCTTCCTTAGCTTCAATAGCCTGGTGAATTCCTTCGTTGTAACGGCGTCCTTCCAAAATACGGCCGGTGTGCTCATCAACGATTAGCACCTCACCGTTCATCACAACGTAGTCTTTGTCTCGTTTAAAGAGCGCTTTGGCTTTTATTGAGTTATTCAAGAAGGAGATCAGAGGGGTATTGGTTGATTCGTAGAGGTTCGAAATTCCAAGATAGGACTCAACCTTTGTGATACCTGGTTCTAGAATTCCAACAGTGCGCTTTTTCTCATCAACTTCGTAGTCAATCACCGGTTGGAGTTTTTCGGCAATCTTGGCAAACTCAGCGAACCAGCGGTTTGCCTCACCTGAGGAAGGTCCAGAGATAATGAGTGGAGTTCTGGCTTCATCAATCAGAATCGAGTCCACCTCGTCCACAATTGCAAAGAAGTGTTCACGCTGAACCAAGTCTGCTGAGCTCTGCGCCATATTGTCGCGAAGGTAGTCAAAACCATACTCATTGTTAGTTCCATAGGTGATGTCACACAGATACTGTTCACGACGAACATCAGGAGTCTGGCCCGAAAGAATGATTCCGGTGGACATGCCGAGGGCTCGGTAAACACGACCCATTAACTCACCTTGGTAACCGGCCAAGTAGTCGTTTGTGGTGACCACGTGAACTCCACGTCCAGCAATGGCATTTAGATAAGCAGGTAGTGTTGCCACAAGAGTCTTACCTTCACCGGTTTTCATTTCGGCGATGTTCCCCATGTGAAGTGCTGCTCCACCCATAATCTGAACATCAAAGTGACGCTGTCCAAGTGTTCGCTTGGCGGCTTCACGGACAGCTGCAAAAGCCTCAGGTAGAAGATCATCCAGCGTTTCGCCAGCGACATAGCGCTCACGCAGGGATGCTGTTTCGTGCAGTAGCTCCTCGTCACTCAGAGCTGAGAAATCTTGCTCTAGGGCATTTACTGACTTGACGATGGAGTTAAGTTTGGCAAGAATCTTGCCTTCACCAGCACGAAGTAGACGATCGACTATTGACACCAAGTTAAGCTCCAAACGATAGAGGGCATACTCCTTCAATCTTAGACTGCCGAACTGGAAGGCAAGAAAGCCCTGTTAATCAAGCCCTAGGCCTAAAAAACTAGGGCCACAACGGCGCAACCAAGGACTGTGAATCCGGCCTCAGCAAGCACCCTGGCTGCTTCCTGTGAAGTGGCACCGGTTGTGTAAATATCGTCTACCAGTATCACCGGTAACTCAGGCTTGAACCCCTTTTTCAGGCGACAAGCCCCCGCAAGATTCTTTTTTCGTTCAGTAAATCCAAGTTGAGTTTGATCCGTGCGGTTTTTTGAACTTGTCAGAAGATTCACCACTCGAACTCTCGTGTTCATTCTTGCCAGCTTCTTTGCCAGCAGCAGGGTGTGACTGAATCCGCGTTTTTTGTAATTCGTAGGTGATGAGGGTATCGGGACCAAAACGAATTCCGATATCCCTTCAAACAAATCTACTTTTTGAAGTAATTGGTGAATCAATGCAGTAACACCCTTATCTTTTAGGTGAGTTAGCACTTTTGCAATCTCGTCACCGTATTCAGTCAAGTAAAAGATGGGTAATTCCTTTTCTGCGATTTTTGGCTCAAGCTGAAGGTTATGCAAACACTTAGCACAGATTGGTTTGTTGGGGCTTCTGCAAATTACACATTTACTAGGAAACATAAAGTCAAGCACTAGGTAATCCTGCAAAGTAATAACAGAAATTGGTTCAGTGCTAAAAAGATTGTGAACTAGTTGAGCTTCTCCACAGCCAAAGGTAACGGTGAAACAAAATCAGTAAGGTCCTGCCGCTTTGGTAGCGTCAGCCTGAAACATGCACCTAGACCAGGTTCAGCGGTTACTTCTAAGAACCCACTGTGCAGATGAGCATCTTCAATAGAGATTGCGAGGCCTAGGCCAGTTCCTCCAGTAGTTCTTTTTCTAGATGGATCTGCTCTCCAAAACCTTCCGAAAACTTGCTTTAGTTCTTCGTGGTTCATGCCGATACCGTTATCGGTGACCGTGACGGCGACTGCGCTAAGGTTCTGGCCGACTCTGATCTTGACTGGCTTCCCCTCGCTGTGTTCAATTGCATTGGTCAATAGGTTATTCAAAATTCGATCTATTCTTCTGGAATCCACTTCGCACTGAACCGGTCCAGCAGGTATTTCTGCGTCGAGATAGACGCCTTTAGAATCAGCAAACTGCTGAATAGCGGCCAAAGCGCTACCGACAATTCCATTTAGATCGTGAACCTCAAACTCAGGCTTAACTCCTGCCGCATCGTAGCGAGAGATCTCCAACAGATCTGATAACAGCTTGTCGAATCTGTCCATTTGATCATGCAAGATTTCAACGGTACGAACAGTGTTATCTGGCAGTATTTCCTTGTTTGAGTAAAGAAAATCAGCCGAAAGCCGAAGTGTCGTGAGAGGCGTTCTCAACTCGTGCGATACATCAGAGACAAAGCGCTGCTGCATGTTAGAAAGCTCTCCCAAGGCTCGGATTTTTTCCTGCAAACTATCCGCCATGTGGTTAAAAGAAGTTGCTAGAACAGCAACGACGTCAGATCCTCTTACTGGTAAGCGACGAGAAAGATCTCCGCTGGCAATCAATTCACTTGCCTCTGCAGCATCCTGAACGGGCCTGACTAACCAGCTGGTAACCAAAAAGGAGAAAAAACCGATTATGCCCAAAGTGACAAAACCACCTAGGACTAGAGTGCCTTGAACGAAAGCCAAAGTTTGTTGCTCGTTATACATGTCATATATCA
>JBJTHM010000013.1:0-3672 GCA_046094465.1 Rhodoluna sp.
CATCTAAAGTTGCTCTAGCCAGATGGCCACGCTTGGTTCCTCTGGTTAGGCCAAAGACTGTGCCTCGCGCATCCGGTATCCAGTAGGGAGCGCCGAGGCCAGTCAGAGCTGGGACAAAGACAACCCCTGCACTATCTGGAACGCTCCTAGCAAGCGTTTCGATCTCTGCAGCTGTGTCAATTATTTTTAGTTCATCGCGCAACCACTGCACCGCTGCTCCAGAAACAAAAACCGATCCCTCATTGGCATACGTGATTTTGCCAGCCAATTGCCAGGCAACTGTGGTGATTAGTCCATTGTCCAGAAGGATTGCTTCACTACCGGTGTTCTGCAAAATAAAAGCACCAGTACCATAGGAGCATTTTGCTCCGCCAACATCAAACTGCGTTTGTCCAAACAAGGCTGCCTGTTGGTCACCAGCGATACCTGAGATTGGAACCCTTAAGCCAAAAAAGTCTTCGGTCTTACCAACCACGCCACTTGAGTCAACAACCTCAGCTAAGCAGTTTTCTGGAATCTCAAAAAGTTCTAAAAGTTCCGCTGACCAAGCGCCCAGGTGAATATCAAAAACTTGTGTTCTGGAAGCATTACTAGCATCGGTGGCATGAACTTTACCGTTTGAAAGTTTGGCAATCAGAAAGGTATCAATGGTGCCAACTACTGCAGTTCCAGATAAAACCCTGTTCCAAACAGCTGGATTGTTTTTAGCGATCCAGCGAATCTTTGAAGCGCTGAAGTAAGGATCCAATGGCAGACCGGTGAGTCTTTGGACACTTGCGTCTGCGTTGAGCTCTTCTAAAATGCTGGCTGTGCGGCGATCCTGCCAGACAATAGCAGGGGCAAGTGGTTCAAGCGTTTTTCTGTCCCACACTCCAACTGTTTCACGTTGATTGGTAATGCCTATCGCGCTGATTGTCTCTTTAGGTAGAGCTGCAACAGCCGCCAAAGTTGCCTGCCATATTTCATTCAGGTCATGTTCTACCCAGCCAGGCTTTGGATAGTGCTGAGGAAATTCGCTATAACCGCGCTTTAGTATCTGGCCAGCCTCATCGACTAACAGCGCGGTAACACCCGTGGTGCCAGCATCGATGGCTAAAATCATGATTCCACCTTAGTCAAGGCTAGTGCGGCATAGGCTCATAAACTACATCTTCTAAACGTCTATCTTTTCTGGGCCACTCAACAACCAGCATGGCAATCAGCATTAGTGCGCCACCTAGGATTGTTTGAATTGAGAGCACCTCTTGACCGACCAGTACGCTGGTTAGCGCTGCAAAGACCACTTCCAGCGTGAGAATAATCGCCACTCTTGAAGCATCCATGATCGACTGAGCCCAAGTTTGAACAAAAAATGCCAGAGCGGTAGCAAAAACGGCTGTAAAGATTATGGCAAACCAAACCAGCGGGCTCGTGGTTAGATCAACCCCATCCGGCACTGCACCAATCCAGCAGGCCACCCCGACGGCTGCCAGCTGAATCACGGTAAGGGCATAAACATCTTTATCTTGAGACCAACGTGAAAGTCCAACAATGTGCAGTGCGAATGCAAGTGCACCAGCAAGAATCCAAAGCTGGCCTAAATCAAAGCTGGCATCCTTGATGGTAATCAAGCCCAAACCGATAGTTGCAAGTAATACTGCAATTGCCACTGACGCTTTAGGGCGTTTGGCGAAGAAGAACCAGATCAAAAGTGGTGTCAACACAACGTATAACCCAGTTACAAAACCGGTAATCGCTGCGGTTGAAACCGTGAGTCCTATAGTTTGTGTGATGTAGGCGACTGCCAAGATTAGCCCCAGGCAGATACCGTATTTTAGAGTGGGCCCACGAAAAGCCAGAACTGTTTTTGGTCTAACCAGGATCATCAGAAGTGCCGCGATAGTGAATCTTATTCCCAAAAAATCAAGGACCTGGATCTCTGCCATGGCTGGTTTCATAACTACAAAGGATGCACCCCAGGCAATGGTGACTCCAATTAAGCTAGCAACCGCTAAGCCGTTCTTATTCACTTCTCTACTCTATTTGCGACGTTTGATTTGAGTGTTGTGGGCAACGTGCTTGACCATGCTTGGAAAGACTAAACCATGCATTGGAAGTACTGACCACCAGTAGAGATGGCCCAGCAAACCCTTTGGTACGAAGATTGCACGCTGGACGACTTTAGTGCCACCTTCATTGGTCGGTTCGGCTTGAAACTCTAACCAAGCTAAACCCGGAAGTTTCATCTCGGCGCGCAGGCGTAACAGGTGTGGCCTACCGATAGCCTCGACTCTCCAGAAATCTAATGATTCACCTTCAATGAGAAAGTATGGATCTCTTCTGCCCCTTCTAAGACCAACTCCACCGGTTAGCCGGTCGACTAATCCGCGAAGCTCCCAAGCCCAGGTTGCTGTTGAGTAGCCATTTTCTCCACCGATGGATTCGATTCTCTGCCACACTTTCTCAATCGGATCGGCGGTTATCTCAGTTCGGACATCCTGATACAGCGAACCACCAGCCCAATCGGGATCGGTTGGTAGCGGTTCACTAGGCGTGCCAGGAATTGAGGCATTGCTCCAACGTGTCTCCACGTGAGCTTCTTTGATTCGCGTGAGAGCTAGAGCAACTGCTCGCTTGAATGGTGTTAGACCCCCTTTAGGATCTGGAATGTATTTCTTGATTGAGTCATCCTTGGCAACAACTTCGTTTTTCAAACTGTCAATCAGTCTTCTAGCCAGAGTAATTGGCACTGGGGTAACCAGTCCCACCCAACCACTTGATAGTCTTGGCGTGAGAACAGGTAGCGGCAAAATGAATCTCTTTTTTAGCCCAGCGGCTTCTGCATACTGCAGCATTAGGTCTTTATATGTGAGTACCTCTGGGCCACCTATATCAAAGTATTGGTTCACCTCTTTTGGAATTACGGCAGCACCGATGAGATACCTCAGCACATCTCGAACAGCTATTGGCTGAATCCGAACCGTAACCCACCTCGGGGTCACCATTACCGGAAGACGCTCGGTCAGGTAGCGCAGCATTTCAAATGATGCCGAACCAGAGCCAATTACAACTCCAGCTCTGAGTTCAATAGTTGGCACACCACTGGTGCGCAGGATTTCCCCAGTCTCTGCTCTGGAAGCTAGGTGCGCGGATAGTTTTGATTCTGTTTCTGCCATGCCACCTAGATAGATGATTCGTTTCACTGCATTTGCTTTAGCGCAGCGACCGAAGATCTCAGCCCAGGATCTTTCCTCGGCTTCAAAATCATCGCGAACCATTAGAGCGTGAAGAAGGTAGTAGGCGATGTCGACACCATCGAGTGCTCGATTTACCGCTTTCTCATCACTGGCATCGCCCTCAACCACCTGAACCTGCCCAAACCACGGGTAGCTGGTGAGCCTTTCAATATTTCTGGCAAATACCCTCACGCGGTAGCCATGCAACAGTAACTCGCGAATTAGCCTTCCACCGATGTAGCCGGTAGCTCCGGTAACCAGACAGAGCGCTGGTTCGCCTTGCTCATTACGAGCTAGGTCTAGACCTGCGGTTATTTCACTGCTCATCCGTGCACCTGGGATATCACACCATTTGCAGTATTTCGATAAATAGGCTTCTTTTCGCCAGCATCAATGGCAACTGTTAGGCGATTCTCCACTGGAGCAACAGGGCAGGTAGCAAAGTCGGTGTATGAGC
>JBJTHM010000014.1:0-3004 GCA_046094465.1 Rhodoluna sp.
CAACAGGGGTGACAGGGTGGAGCCAGGTATCAGTTGGTTTTGGAAATACCTGTGCTATTTCCAGTTCTAAAAATGCATACTGTTGGGGAAGTGAGACTGAGCCACAGTCAAAAGTTCCTAGCGATTTAGGGGAAGTGAAGCAAATAAGTGCTGGAAGTTCCCATACTTGCGCTCTAACAGTTTCAGATATTGTCCGCTGTTGGGGTTCGAATAATTTTGGTCAATTAATGGTGCCGCTAACTGTGACCCCAAGGCCTTCAATATTGGGAAACTCAATTGTTGGTGGTTCGGTTAGTGCCCAGAATGGTTCTTGGGATGTGGGTGTTGCATTTTCTTACCAGTGGTTCCGAGATGGAGTCACCATTGAAAATGCGAATTCGGCTTCTTACTCACCTAAGGAAATAGATTTTGATGCTCAGTTAACTGTCCAAGTCACCGGATCCAAATCAGGTTATAGCTCAGTTTCCGTGATCAGCCCGCCTGTTGAAGTTGGTGCTGGAGTTTTGGAGGGGATTGGTTCACCAACTGTCGTAGGTGATAGAACTCTTGGCGGAGCAATCTCAGCAAATCCAGGTCAGTGGGAATCGCGGGTTAGTTTTGGGTTTCAGTGGTTGAGAGATGGAGTTGCTATTAAATCTGCCCTTTCCGATACATACACTCTGTCATCAGTTGATTTGGGCAAAACTATCTCAGTCAGAGTCATGGGTAGTAAGCGAGGCTATGCTTCGGTTTCAAGAGAGAGCGGTCCTGTTTCTATCAGTCGCGTTTCAACACTAGGTTCACCATGCTCGGCTACCAGCAGTCAGACTTTGATAACAATCGATTCTGCTCAATGGCGCAACAGTTCAAGTCAGCCTGAAATCACTGGCTCCGTTCGGTATGGTAGGACTGCTGTTGGGAACCCAGGCATCTGGACAAACTCGGCAAAGCTCTGCACGTTTTGGCTTTCCGGCGATCAAGTTGTGCCGAAGGTAACGGCCAGCTCCTACAAACTTTCTAGTTCGGAGATTGGCAAAGATCTCAGACTTATGGTTATTTCAGTCTCAAAGACTGGTCAATTGAGTGCTCGATACAGCGAACCAGTCGTTGTGACGAAGGCAATTTTTGCCAAAGCAAAAGCACCTACCTTCAAAGGTTTAGCGAAGGTCGGCACCAAACTAACTGGTTCAGTTACTTCTTGGGAAAGCTCGACTGCATACTCTTACCAGTGGCTAATTGACGGAGTTCCAGTAGCAAATGCAACTGCGAAGACATTTACTCCAACAGCAAGCGATTTAGGTAGCTCTTTATCTCTGCGGGTGTGTGGAACCAAACAGTTCTATGCAGAGGCATGTCTTTCCAGTAGTTCGCAAACTGTCGGTCTTGGTTCTATCACCCCAGCGGGTAAAGCTGCTATAACCAGCTCTTCGCTCAAGGTAGGCGCAACATTACAAGGTACAACCTCGCAGTGGATGAGTGGTGTTTCACTCAAATACCAGTGGTTAGTAAACGGTTCGCCAATCTCTGGAGCAACAGGAAACCAAAGAGTCATTCAGCAGTCTGATAAAGGTAAGACATTGACCTTTCAAGTCACTGCTACAGCAGAGGGCTATCAGAAAGTTGTTTCCACCTCAAAGGGCACAAGAATTCCTTAGAGCACTCCATGGTTTTGTGAACACTCACAGCTGCCATAGAAAGCAAAGCGCTTTATAGCCAGTCCACCCAGGAATAGCCTCAAAGCTTGAGCATTGTTGTCTTTGCTTTTACGGGAAAGAGCTGGACACAAGCCGGTTTTCAACAGGCCTTGGACAATAGCCCATGTTCCTCTGATTAGGGATTAGCCTGTGTTTGCCATGATTACTAGCGATCCAACGAAGTCTCCAAAGGACCATTTCGGCTATCTGGAGTTTCTACCCAAAGGAGAGAATTCTTGGGTTGTTCTCAAAGCGGCCGAGGGGTCAGCTATTGGCAGTCTCAGCTTTGAGAATTTTTCGTCACGTGGACCTTCGGCATTTCTTCAGATTAAGCAGGAGTCCCTAGGATCCATATCTTGGTTAGCCGAGGCAATTCAGCGGATACTAGAGTTCGGCTTCGATGAGATAAAACTTGGGAAAGTTTCAGTTCGATTAGGAGATCATCAGCTTTCTCTAATCGCTGCTCTGGAAGATTTGGGCTTTATTGAGAAATCTAAGTCTGAAGGCGGTAAAAAGATTAGATTTCAGGTTGATCGATACGCCTTTATTCAGGCCATTGCAGAATCTATGATGTTGGAGCATCTAGAGGATAGGGAATGGACCTTTGATTTTGATAACGGCCGTAGAAGAGCGGGGCTCTGTTCCTACACCGATAAGAAAATAACCGTAAGCAGGTATCTATCTTTGGTGCACAGTGTTGATGACGTTAGGCAAACTATCCTGCACGAAATAGCCCATGCACTAACCGGCCCCAAAGAAGGTCATGGCAAGAGGTGGCTTGCAACTGCTAAGAAAATTGGCTATCGCAATGAAACCTACACAGGTGAAGAAATTGCCAAGGAATTTGCTCCCTATCGAGGCATCTGTCCGAACGGTCATGAGCACTACCGGTATCAAAAACCTAAGCGGCTATACAGCTGCCACATCTGTGCCAGGGGATTCAACAAGGCTTTTATGATCGATTGGTTTGCTAGAAGCTAGCCCAAATCAGAATTATTGTTACAACAAATCCAGCAAAGAAGTTCAACCAAATAAACTTGCGCCAACCACTGTTTGCTTTTTCACAATCAGCATCAGTGGTATTCAGAAACGGACTCAAAATCACAAGGTAGGGAACGGCAGCAATACTAGCGACGGGACCTGGAAAAGCGGTGTTCAGCATCAGAATTCCAGCCAGAAGATAGCTCGCAAAAGCAAAGCGAACGGTTGCCTTGGCACCGATTACTGTGGCGATACTGGCAATCCCAGCCTCCCGATCTGCTTGAACGTCTTGAACGGCACCAAAGGCGTGTGACGCAATTCCCCATAAAGCGAATGCCAAAATACACGAC
>JBJTHM010000015.1:0-6233 GCA_046094465.1 Rhodoluna sp.
ACATAGAGGGGGGAGACAATTCCAGCCTCGAAAGAAAATTTGAAAGAGATAAAGACACTCTTCGTCACAACGGAATCATGGTTGAGGCAGTAATTCCTAAATATGAAGATGAGAACAATCAAGTTTCCAGATATATCATCAAGCCTGAGACCTTTTACTGGCCCAAAGAATTGAAACTTACACCGAGGCAATTGGCGCTTTTGAATTTGGCTGCAGATGCCTGGGCGGGTGGATCACTTTCTGGGGCAGCCACAAAAGGCATAAACAAACTGAGAGCCCTCGGAGTGGTCACTGATGATGACGGCATCCTAGGCATAGCACCAAGGTTGAGTTCTTATGAACCAAATTTTCGCGAAATAAATAATGCAATTTCAGATCGGCGAGTAATCCAATTTGATTACAGAAATCCAAAGTCCGGTGAAATCCTAACGAGGAAGATAGAGCCTTGGCTACTCAGACAGGTTGCCGGTCAATGGCTGGTTCTTGGTTTTGATCAGCTTAGGGAAGCTCCTAGAAACTTCATGCTCAGGCGCATTCTGAGCGGTGTCACCATCGTTCGTGGTTCCCAACCGTTTGAAGCCGTTGACCCGAAGAGAATCGAAAGTGCAGTTCAAGATCTTGAAGACTTGGCCAGTAAACAGATTGCGATCATCAAAGTAAGGCCTAACACGGAAGCCTGGTTCAGGTATCAACTGGATCTTTCAGGTCCAAGTTCTGATGGAAAAGTCGAATTGCATTACTACGATCCTTACGTTTTAGCGGAACAACTTCGAGAGTATTCAAATCAAGTTCAGGTACTTAAACCAGAATCTCTGGCTTCGCTAGTCAATACCGGCTTTGCTAAAGTTGCGGAGCACCATGCCTAACTCGAACTTTAAAGACTCAGACAGATTTAATCTGATGCTCGCTCTTACGGCATTTCTAGTTGACGGCAGAGAATATCAGATTGACGAACTCGTGTATCATTTCAATGCACCAGAACATGAGATTCGAGTAGCAATTAGAACTATTGGCTTCACAGAGTTGATTGAGATTTATCCAAGAGGTCCATATCAAGTTGATTTTGATGATTTGAAAGAAGGCTTCGTTAGCATCTCGTTCAGCCATATTGCAGATCTGACCGATGTGCCAAGATTGTCGCCAAGGCAAGCTTCTGCGATAGTAGCTGGTTTGGTTTATCTGAAGTCGTTACCTGGACTTGCTGAGGTAGGGGAAATAGAAGAACTTCTTGGAATTCTCTCTAACGGAATCAATCGAGAAGAAGCCATTCTTGAAATTGACATAGTTCCAGGTTCTATTGATGCTGATCTGATTGTGATTCGCGATGCGCTTTCGCGTGGGCTTTCGATCTCCTGCGACTATCTAAATAATCGAGGTGAAACAACAATTGGTCGAATCATCGAACCTCTTCGGTTAGAGCCAACTGCGGAAGTTGTCTACGTCCGAGCTTTCTGCCCAGTTAAGAACTCTGTGCGCTCATTTAGGCTTGATCGAATGCGTCAGGCTAGGGTACTAGAAGACAAAAAAATCAGCGATGAAGCTAGGGCAGCCGAACTCAGCGATGAAATCTACACTCCCTCCGAGAACGATCTGGACGTTGTCATGGAAGTCGATCCAGAGGCCTACGGGTTGATTCAGGAATTCAAACCTGCAGAACAACCTGTTCAGGTGTCTCAGTATGTAAAGAGGTTTACCGTAAAAATAGGCGATGTAAGAACTTTGGGTCGCATAATCGCTCGTTTTGGGGGAGCCGCGAGAGTCATATCGCCGCCGGAAGCCAAGAAAGCAGTTTATGACTTTGCCCTTGAAGCACTATCTGGCAAACTAAAGCGAACCCCGAGAGATGCTGAGTGATGAGCGATTTCCTGATTGTGCTCTGGGCCACCCTGGGGGTTAGCTCAGCAGCAGCTTTTGGGGTGCTTTTATACAGGCTAAAGAAGGCTAGCCAGAGAATATCGAGATCAATTGATCCGATTGACCAAAAGATAAAGGGGCTTAGGCTGGAAGTAAGCGCGCTGAGGCGATCTAGGTATGACAGACAGCGTAGGCTTAACAACGATAGGTAATTTAGCCAAAAAGTAGGTATTCAATGTTCAGAAATCTCCAAGGTTGGGAATTCATTTTCCTGCTTCTCATAGTTCTAATCATCTGGGGTGCCCCCAAGCTTCCAGGTTTTGCCAAGAGCCTTGGTCAGTCGATGCGTATCTTCCGCAAGGAAATGAAGCAGATGAGTGAAGAACGAGCAGAGGACAAGAAAAAGCCTGAAGCTGAGAAAGACAAAACCAAAGAAGAATAATGGCTAAGCGCCGCAACCCCGAAAAGAAAATGAAACTGTCGGGGCACTTCCGAGAGTTTAGAAAACGCCTGTTCCGTTCTGCTGTTGCAATAATTGCCGGGACTGTGGCTGGTTGGTATCTTTTTGATTGGGTTTTTGCCGCCTTACAGGCACCTATTGTTGAAATGGCCAAAGAAGCAGGTGTTAACGCCACTATCAACTTTGGCTCAGTTGTCTCAGCGTTTGATCTTCACCTGCAAATAGCATTCTTCATTGGGCTGTTTTTGGCTAGCCCAATTTGGTTGTATCAAATCTGGGCCTTTGTCTCACCTGCACTAAAAAAGCGCGAGAGACGATACTCAGTGGCTTTCATCTTGACCAGCACCCCACTTTTTCTAGGTGGAGCATACTTTGGTTGGTGGCTTTTTCCTGGCTTTGTCAGAAGTTTGCTCGCCTTCACTCCAGCTGGAAGTGCTAACGTAATCAACGCAGCTGAGTATGTCCTTTTTACTGTCAGAGTGCTGACTGTTTTTGGTTTGGCTTTTGTTCTACCAGTTGTGTTAGTGCTTCTCAATGTAATTGGTGCCATGTCCGGAAAGACAATTCTCAAAGGCTGGCGGCCGGCGATATTCATTATTGCCCTGGTCGGCGCCTTGGCAACTCCGGTAGCTGATCCGATGTCAATGTTTCTAATCATGATTCCACTTGTTGCGTTCTACTATCTGGCGGCAGGAATTGCGCTTTTGAATGATCGTAGGAAGGCAATCAGAAGAAAGAGCTCTCTAGAAGAAGTTTCTTCTTTAGCCGACGATTATGTTCCAGATGAAACAATCTGATGCCCGAGGATCTTTCGCCCGCGGAGCGATTTGCTCGCGCTAAACAGAATCGAAACAATCCAGCACTGGAGAGCTTTCTTAAGTTGCTCAGTTTTCCTCTAGATGATTTTCAAGAAAAAGCATGCCGCGCATTACTAGCAGGTCACGGGGTTTTAGTCGCAGCTCCAACTGGCGCAGGAAAAACAATTGTGGGGGAGTTTGCAATTCACCTTGCTGACCAAAAAGGCCAGAAGGTTTTCTACACAACCCCAATAAAAGCGCTTAGCAATCAGAAATATGCGGAACTACAAGCACGTTATGGCTCTGAGAAAGTTGGTTTGCTAACTGGCGATACTAACATCAACTCGGCTGCCCAATTCTTGGTAATGACTACCGAAGTTCTTAGAAACATGATTTACGCAAACTCGGCTTCTCTAATAAATCTAGGCTTCGTGGTTATGGATGAGGTGCACTACTTGGCTGACCGATTTAGGGGAGCGGTCTGGGAGGAGGTTATCCTTCACCTGCCTAAAGATGTGAAGGTCGTTTCGCTGAGTGCAACTGTCTCAAACGCTGAAGAATTTGGTGCATGGCTAGATGAAGTTAGGGGAGATACTACAGTCATCGTGTCTGAAACCAGACCTGTGCCACTGAATCAACATGTTTTATTCGGTGATGAACTCATTCCCTTGTTTGATGACAGGTCTCAGGACGTCCGAGTAAATGTGAATCTCGTCCAACGACACGCTAATAAGATGCGTGCGCCTAGCTACCGACCGGTAAGAGGCCGGAGAGGAAATCCCGGGCTTGATAGAAACATAGGTCGTATAGCGAGACTGTCAAAACCTGAAGTCATAGAAATTTTGGAAGATTCCGATCTGCTGCCAGCAATTTTCTTTATCTTTTCTCGGGCTGGGTGCGAAGCCGCCGTTCAGTCCGTCCTTGCCTCTGGAATGCGTCTTACTAAACCTGAAGACAAGCAACTAATCAGGCGAGTGGCGGAAGAAAAATGTGGGAACATACCGGATGAAGATTTGGCAGCCCTCGGTTACTTCGAATGGCTAAACGCCCTGGAGCGCGGAGTTGCAGCGCACCATGCGGGGCTATTGCCTGCTTTCAAGGAAGTGGTCGAGGAACTTTTTCTTAGGAAGCTAATCAAGGTTGTGTTCGCAACGGAGACGCTAGCGCTAGGCATCAACATGCCGGCTCGTACCGTGGTTCTGGAGCGACTTGACAAGTTCAATGGCGAGTCGCGAGTGCAGATTACCCCAGGCGAATACACTCAGCTCACCGGTCGAGCAGGTAGACGAGGCATTGACATAGAAGGTCACTCGGTTATCCAGTGGTCAGGCAATCTTGACCCAGCCTATGTTGCTTCACTTGCATCAAAGCGCACCTACCCGTTAATTTCAAGTTTCAGACCAACATTCAATATGAGTGTGAACCTGATTGAAGCATTTGGGCCTAAACGATCCAGAGAACTTCTGGAAACATCCTTTGCGCAATTCCAAGCTGATAGGTCAGTAGTCGGCCTAGCTCGGGGGATTAGGGAAAAACAGAATTCACTAAAAGGTTATGAAGAATCAATGACCTGTCATCTAGGAAATTTTACTGACTACGCAAAAATTAGGCGGACAATTTCAGACTTGGAAAAGGAACTCTCGCAGTACGGTAAACAATCAAAAAGAAACGATTTACGTCAGAAAAAGGGATTACGTGACTTAGAGCTCCGCATAGCTAATCTAAAGCGTGAACTCAGAGCACATCCTTGCCACGCATGTCCTGAGCGAGAAAGCCACGCTAGATGGGCAGAGCGCTACTTCAAGTTGTTCAGGGAAACTGAAACAGTTATAAAGCAAATTGAAACTCGCACCAATCAGGTTGCCAAGACATTTGACCGAATCGTTGAACTACTTATTGATCTTGACTATCTGGTACCAAGCCATGATGATCTGGAGAGCACCCCAGCTGGTAAACGCTTAGCCAGCATCTATGGCGAACGTGATTTACTCGTGGCTGAGTGCCTCAGGCAGGAAGTTTGGAAGAATGCTGACGCACCAACCTTAGCTGCCCTAGCAGCCGCCCTAGTTTATGAACCTAGACGCGATGATGAACTTCTCCACCCGAAACTACCCAAGGGCAACTTTGCAGAAGCCTTCGATGACACCTTGGCAATCTGGGATGAATTGCAGAGGCTTTCGAAAGAACATCGACTGCAGCCAACTAGCGAACCAGACGCATCTATGGCACTTCAGATGCAGCGTTGGGCTAGTGGTGCAAGGTTAGACAGCATCCTGAAAGCTACTGGAATGTTGGCTGGGGATTTCATCCGATGGTGTAAACAAACTATCGACCTTTTGGAGCAGATTGCTAAATTGAAGGAACCGATAATCTCACAGCATGCGGAAGCATCAATTGAGAAGATCAAGCGTGGCATAGTTGCATACTCCTATTACGCTTAAGTAGATATGTTTAGCTGGCTTCGGGACACCCAATCACTTTGGGCCAAGGCGATTTTTGCCTTGGCTGGCGGGTTATTACTTGCTAGCGCTTTTCCGGCATTTAACTTTGCACCAGGAGCAGTTCTTGGAGTTATTCTGAGTCTGCTTTCAATCAACAAAATGGGATTCTATAAGTCTTTACTGCTGGGTTTCATCGCGGGATTCGCCTTTTATGGTTTAGTTCTGATTTGGCTCACCACCTACCTAGGTCCAATCCCTTGGCTCGCCCTCTGCATTGCCGAAGCACTTTTTTTTGCAATCTCTGTGGCAGTAATTTCTCTGGTTTGGCGCTGGCTAGAAACTTTGAAATTAGGCAGGCTCAAACATCTCACAATTGCAATTTGCATTGGTGCAGTTTATACAGCTAGAGAATTTTTTGCTGGAAGGTTTCCTTACGGGGGATTACCTTGGGCGAGGCTTGGACTTTCTCAGGTTGAGAACTCTCTAGCTAAGTGGGTGTGGGCGCTAGACATTGCTGGTTTTAGTTGGCTCTTAGTGACGCTTTCGGCATTGCTCACTTTACGTTTTCTCAATCCACTACCAAGCGGGTCCGGACTAAAGCTGCGAATGAGCTCTTGGACTCCGGTGATTTCGAGCTGGGTGATTATATTCGCCCTCAGTGCCTTTGTTCCACTTCCCAAG
>JBJTHM010000016.1:0-5443 GCA_046094465.1 Rhodoluna sp.
AGCATCAACATTTTTGGTGGCTTTGCGGTTACCAGGCGAATGCTCAAGATGTTCTCGAAGGGTGGCAAATAATGGAAATGCTATTTGAAATTGCACCGGAGATCTCAACCGCGAGCTACATCGTCGCTTCTATCCTTTTTATTATGAGCCTTGCCGGGTTGAGTAGGCACGAGACCTCCAAGGGTGGCATCGTCTACGGAATCTCTGGAATGGTGCTTGCGCTTAGCGCAACTGGTTTACTAACTGTAAGTAACGGCTGGGGTGAACCATCAGCTCAGCTAGGTCTAGTGCTCCTGTTAGTTGGCTTAGTAATCGGAGCAAGTATTGGGCTATGGCGAGCCAAGGTAGTTGAGATGACCGGTATGCCTGAGCTAATTGCCCTGTTACACAGCTTTGTTGGTCTTGCTGCAGTATTTATTGGCTGGAATGGTGCTCTCTATGATGTTGGTACCGAAGAAGCCCTAAAAGGCGTCCACCACGCAGAGGTATTCATTGGGGTATTCATCGGTGCAGTTACCTTCACCGGCTCTATTGTTGCCTACCTAAAACTCTCGGCAAAGATTTCATCTAAGCCTCTGATGCTGCCTGCAAAGAATTTCCTCAACGTAGGAGCTCTTGTTGGCTTTGTGGTCCTTACCGTCTGGTACGTCGTTACGCCAGATCTTTCATTGCTGATTGCCGTTACTGTGCTCGCTCTAGCGCTCGGTTGGCATTTGGTGGCCTCCATCGGAGGTGGAGATATGCCGGTGGTTGTCTCGATGCTCAACAGCTACTCAGGTTGGGCAGCTGCAGCAGCTGGATTCCTACTAAGTAATGATCTTCTGATTGTCACCGGTGCATTGGTCGGATCTTCCGGTGCTTACCTTTCATACATCATGTGTAAAGCGATGAACCGATCTTTCATTTCAGTTATTGCCGGTGGTTTTGGTATTGAAGCACCAACTGCTAAAGATGAAGAACTCGGTGAGTATCGTGAACTGGATGCAGCCTCAGTTGCTGAACTACTAAAAAACGCAAGTTCAGTAATCATTACCCCTGGCTATGGCATGGCTGTGGCCCAGGCCCAGTATCCGGTTGCAGAACTCGCTTCAAAGCTCAAAGACAGAGGAGTAAAGGTCCGCTTTGGTATTCACCCAGTTGCAGGACGACTACCAGGACACATGAATGTGCTCCTTGCTGAAGCAAAGGTTCCATACGACATCGTCGATGAGATGGATGAAATCAATGATGATTTTGCAAGCACGTCTGTTGTTCTAGTTATCGGAGCAAACGATACGGTCAACCCAGCAGCAGCCGAAGACCCAGGAAGCCCAATAGCTGGTATGCCAGTGCTTAGAGTTTGGGAAGCTGAGAATGTGGTTGTCTTCAAGAGATCCATGGCTTCAGGTTACGCAGGTGTGCAAAACCCACTTTTCTTTAGAGAAAATGCAGCGATGCTATTCGGTGATGCTAAAGAGCGCGTTGAGGATATTCTCAAGGCACTTTAGGGCAAATCTACTCAGAACTTGACGGGAATGGCTAGCGAAGAATTGCGAACGCGCCTAAGCTCTGCTATTTGTTTAGCCCCGAGAAAGACTCTAGGTTAAAGACCTTTATAGGAAATGATGGAGGTAACTAACCTATCCTCGTTAAAGCTCACAATGTCCACCACTCGAAGAGTTTCATTACCGTCAATCACTATTTCAATTTCTGCTGCAATAGAAATACTCGATTCATAGACTCGAAGCACCTCAATCTGCAGCGATTTCACTGAATTGAAGTTTTTAGTGAACTCAGCTATTGCCGCTTCCTTACCGATCACCTCAAGATTCCAGTCCCGCAGCACAACATCATCAGCGAACATCTTAGCTATTGAAACTATGTTTTTATCTTGGTATGCCGAGAGCAGTTCAGTAACTAGCGGTACTAATTCAGATTGGCTCAATGTTCCTCTTTTCGGAGCGCCCTCGGCAGGAATCGAACCTGCGACCAAGAGATTAGAAGGCTCTTGCTCTATCCACTGAGCTACGAGGGCTAGTTTGCAAACGTTGGACTCTATAGTCCAAGTCAACGAGTTTGATTGTTGCGTTGACAATTCTACCTGAGAGTAGAGGGGTATCTGGTGGCTAGAAAAATCTGGAATTTAGCATTCATTTGTGCTCCTCATTCAGATTGCCGTTTTAGTCTTATTCTGTGAAAACTAAGAAGTTCTACTTCAAGGTCTATGGGATTGCCAGGGTGCCTAATCCCCTTAGAGAGGTCTTTCTCAAGACTTTTGAGACTCGTAATGAGGCGGATCTATACATCCAGGAGATAGGAAAGCTGCAGGAAAACGGGCTGCCGGTTTACAAAGCGTTCAGGATCAAAACCGGAGCTTACAGAAACATCAAATAGCACAATCTCTAGTCGCTTCTAACAGAAACCACTCCCACAGAGCCTAAAGGCAATGGACTGAGCCAGTTCTGAATTGGTCCGAGAACTTTCGCCTTTAGATGAACTGTTAAACCTTCGCTTACTGAATCTTGTGAAATCGGTAGCACTATCTCTTTAGATCTGAAGTCGTTTTTAGACCACTTCACGGTTGCTTGACTACCAGCTGAAGTGCTCAGAGTAACTTCCTGATTGGATAGTGACAACCTGGTGTCACAGCGCTTAAGTTGAATTCTGATTGAGCCATAACCTGTGACTAAACTCTTTGGAGCAATTGTGAACGAACCGGATAAACCTTTTAGCCAGGTTCCATCAGGTCTAGAGATCATATTCTTACCCCAACTAACACCGAATTTCTGGTTAGCGGTATTGAAATCCTGAGCCGCAAAAAGCACTCCCTGGAACTTAGGTTTAGCTCTGTCGGCTAGATCGGCGATCTCTTTTTTGGGGAATGTGGCAAGAAGTTTTTCAAAATCAAATTTTGGAACCTCAGGCGCGTTAGCTTTTAGTGCTTCTTGAATATTCGCAACGGCTTTTATGTTTGTCCTACCGGTGCTTGCGTAATAGTCAAGATACTTAAAGTGAGCTTCTTTACCTGGTGAGTCGATCCAGATTGCAGGGATACCTAGGCTTTCAGCAAAAATGATTCCATGAAGTGAAGAGGAGATTACCAATTCTGCACCCAGCATCTGTTTCAGAACTGTTAGTGGATGATTATCTGCAGAAACAAAGTGGTGATGAAGATGTGGGTTCCAACGCTTGAAGACCAGTTCATCCCTAAAGTGTGGCACTATTCTGATTTTCCCTTTAGAACTGTTCTTCTCTAGCTGGTGCTTAGTCAGTTCGTTTTTCCAAAGGTGTGCTAGTAATGCGCCTGGATCAAAAAGTTCAGTTATGTGGCTAATATCCCAACCGGCTTTTTTTAGAACGTCGAGAGTCATAGGTCCTCGAACGGCTCTGACAAATATGTCCCCGCCGGGATGGTTATCGAGCGCATCTGTGCCTTTGAGTCCCGAGCCCCAGACGACATCACCTGAAATGGCTCGGTGCAAGATTGATCCGATTGCCAGTAGCTTGTTTTGGTCTGTTTCAGGCTGGATTGGGGTAAAGCCAGTTAGACGTTTGATTAGAAGTTCTGACGCATCATCACCAAAGTTTCCGAATTGGAAAACCTGGTGAGAGATTTTTGGACTCATGACACGATCTTTAGCTAACCACCAAAACAGTGGCAATTCAGAATTCGTAGTCTGAGCGTATTTGTCTCTAATCAAGCTGCCATCAATCGAGTTCACTGGAAGTATTGTCGGTTGCGGTGAACTCTTGACATTTCTCATGCCAGCCTGAAGGTGCTCTAGCGGACCAGTTGCTGTGAAGCAGTGTGCATCGTTGAAGCCTCCGGAAATCACAAACTTTCCTTCACTGAAGGCAAAACCCGTTGGATAGATGACCCATGAGGTGGTTGGGTTTAGGTCTTCCTTGACTTCATCAGGGAATCCATGAGCAGAAGGATCAGTGTGTGGATCAAAATTGAGTGAAACTGGGTACGGCAGTTCACGAACTGGGTGAAATGGATACATTGCTGAGAACTCGTAGACTGCTGGAACGTATTCTGCGCCATCTGGCATGTTGTAGCGAGAGTGGACGACGTTAACGAATTTGTCCCCCACTTGAATTGGCTGTGCTCCACCTCGAAATGCACCAAAAACTTCGGAATAGACCGGCTTCCAACTGGCGATGTTGTCAATATCACAGAGCACCTCTGTAGTTGACGAGTCCATATCTACTCGCAAAATACGATGTGGGCTGACTGAGTAGACTGCCCAGATCTTGCCCTCGGCCTCAAAAAAAGCCCAGTTCTTTTCGGTTTTGCGTCTAGCTGCACGAAGCACTATCTCTCTGGCTTTGCCAGCAGGATTGCCCTGGTCATCAAGTTCAACCATGTACTGGTTGTTACTGCCATCTTCGGTGTGACCGTTATTCCAAACCATAAAGACTTTTCCCTGAAGCCTAAACAATCTTGGATCTGCAAACCAGACCTTTGATTGCTTGGGAACATCGCTTCTGGCGAACTCAATTTTGTCTGAGAGCGGCCTTGCCGAACCTGAGACCGGTTCTTGATTCTCATCAAGCAGGCATGAAGCAATTCTTCTAGCGAGATCAGCCCCAGAAACAAAACGGTAGGTGGCTAGGTAGCCAGAATCTAGGGGAATTAGCGCCATGTTGAAGACATTTAGGTTCCCAGTTGCCAAATGAGCCCAGTCATGCGGGATGAGGATAGCGTTATCAACCGCTTTGAACTCGATATTTTGATTCATTTCTGAACTTTCCTTGGGAACTTGTCAAAGTTTATCAGCGGGCTACTCTCAAGCCAGCCTAGGCTAGAGGTTAGGCAACCTAGGTGCCAATTGTTAGGCTTTAGTTACCTAGGTAAATAACTTTAGATCTGGAGATTCAACCAAATGTTCCGTATGTCAAGGCTCTCGCTCGCCAACCGCTCTGTAGTTGCACTTCTGACAGTTATCCTCGCCCTGTTTGGGTTAATCTCTGTGTCACAGTTAAAGCAGGAACTATTTCCCTCACTTGAGTTTCCTCAGGCTGCTGTGGTGACCAGCTACCCCGGAGCATCTCCTGAGGTCATGGACGTACAGGTAAGCCGAGTGCTGGAAAGCGCTATCGGAACTCTCGATGGTGTCACAACAACTTCCTCTACCAGTCAGAGCAGCCTTTCAACGGTTCGAGTGACTTTTGAGTTTGGAACGACAAGCGCCAAGGTGACTGAACTACTAAACAACGCGGTTGATTCAGTAAAAAGCACACTCCCCCAGGCAGCTTCCCCGAAAGTGTTTAGCGGTGGCCTAGAAACTATTCCGGTGGTTGTGATGAGTGTTTCGGCAAACAGCGGAGATAACACTGCTATCGCCAAGTTACTCCCAGATCTTGCTACGACTTTGTTCAAAAAGGTTCCCGGTGTTAATGACGTCCAGATTGGTGGTATCAGCGACTAGCGAATAAATCTCGAACTAAATCCGATGCT
>JBJTHM010000017.1:0-2582 GCA_046094465.1 Rhodoluna sp.
GCCGACTTACTGCCGACTTGAATTCGGCTACTGCCTCAACACTGCATTAATCCCGCGGGAATAAGTGGGTTTCCATGGTCATTTCGTCACTGTTATCAGCTAATAAGGAAAAAGTTGAGTCCGCACTGTTGCGGAATTTGCACCATTTGATGCTGATAACAAGGACATTGGGCTACTGCCTAACACCCTGTCGCTACGGATGTAAGTGACCAGATAGGGCAGGGGATAGGGCAGTGACTTAAGGGTGGGGTAGAAATTAGAAGGCCAAGATCCGGCTTATAGGGCGACTCTGTCATTTCTTTGTTGACGCACGGTTTCTCTTACTTTTCATTTTCTTGGCGTCTTGAAAAATGAGGTACTCCAGATCTTCCCACTTGTAGCCCAATAAAGATTCCTGACTTTGTAGCCAATTACTCCATGCTACGTAGCTATTCGTATGCCATTGTGCTTTTTCAAGTCTTGCTCCTGGAAGTTCACGTCTTGCGTATTTTGCCAACCAATCTCTCACTCGCTTGTCGTAAATTGGGGCGCATACATTTCGAGGGCTACAGAAATAAACGAGTTTTGTTCCATATGCAGGCCCAAAACCCTTGATTGGATTCATAGTCATGAAGGAAATAGCATCCACATGCCTACCCCGCTGGGCAAGTTCAATAACCTTTCTCAGCTTTACATCGAAATCTATTTCTTGTGTCACCTTTTGAGCCCTTGTAGCCCCTATGGCGTAAGAGCCATAACCCCAAAGCATCACCGCGAGGAATTTTTGACGAGTGGACGAATTGCTTCGATTGCTACAAATTCTTTTGACCCGTGCTCTATCTAGGCCCTGGCAGATACTTCTTAAAAACCTAGAATCTCTGGGAAAACGCTCCACCCATTCCTCAATAACACCCTCTACGTACATTGGTGGTTGGGGGCGAAACTCCTCTTGTGTCAATTTAGCAAGGCGCTTATGAGGTCTCGCTGGACTTTGCATACATGAATGCTACTGTCGATAATTATGGGGGACAAGTACTTACCAAACCCTTGGCAGGGTCTTCGGATTCCAAGTGAGTTTTCTGAAGTAATAAAGACCGAAGGTACTCGCACACAAATCTATGGTCCATTTGGCGTGGAGTTTGAACACAGAGATACTGCAGATTTCAACTTGCATAAGAAGTGGACAGCGCGGTGTGATGAGTTTGCTCTTTATATCGAAGCAATTGGCACGCATGAACGCGGGTATTGGTCGTGGTTTAGCAACAGGTATCACTACTTCTCACCCGATTCAGCTCATTTTGAGGACGATATTTTGACAGTCGTCTGCTCTGAACGGGATGGAAGGTATAGGCATCTTTTCTTCCGACCTCTTACTTCACAGGAGTGGGAAACCTACCTGGGACGTGAGCTGCCTGAAAGCATGGAAGAACGTGTCACATTAATTACTCAAAAGTATTGGCAAGGCCCCTAGTTGTTTTTCTCTGTGTTTTCCCTGCTATCCACGTAACCTCTCGACAACTTCTTCAAAAACTGACTCCTTCAAATTACGTTTAGTTAAATTTATGCGCCTACTGCTCTTAAATTCTCTTATATTATGTCTAGACAGCGAGGGAACCGCAGTAAACCATCCCAGCATATTTCTCTTCATGATAATGAGTGCATTTTTCTTTACCGCTTGGTCAACAAGAAAGAATGTATATTCCTGTGTCGGGAAGGTAAATGGAATTGGGAACCACGACTTAGATTGGTATGCGTGGTAATTCACAAAGAAAATCTTTGTTGCTACGGCTTCTACCGAAGTTAAATCAACTAATTCTCTGGTGCACTGTTTGAAGTATGGACTCTCCAATGAGTTGTCATCGGGCGAATTGAACTTTTGTATATAGTCGTTCGTATCTTGTTGGTCATGAAGAAGGTTCTTCTTGTGTAATTCGAGTTTATTTCCTAAAAATTCGACGTTACTTTACGGGCCAGAGCCTCCTGCACCAGGGTTTGCTAAGAGCACAAGAATTGGCGCATTTTGATTTCCCAGATAGGGAAGTGGTTCCAAGTCTTCTCGCAATTTATGTAGATGGCTATTCTTCTGGGGAGCGATTGCCTTGTTGAAGGCATGACAATGAACTTCATCTGCGGGATGGAATTTTGCTGTGTTACTACGAGTGAAATACTCGTGCCATGGATTCTTCATCTCTTCGCCCTCTTATGAATAGCTCAGGAATTAGTGGCTCCAGATTAGGTCCTTGTTTTGAATCGAGGAAGACTCCAGCTAGCTTCAATTTGTCAGACCCCTCCAATATCCTGTCAGCATGAAGAAGAGTTGTCCGAGCTGCCAATCGAAAAGTGGCATAAGGAAGATTTTCTATGGGCTACCTGATGGCCCCTGGGATGAGAGTGAATTTGCTCCAGGGGGATGCTGTATCTCAGATAACGACGCGACTCTTCGTTGTATTGAGTGTGGTTGGGAAGGGGAATACGTAAACAACATGCCTTATCAAGATAGGACGATTAAGGTCGCAAAGCTAAAACCAATAGCTGATATGACAGATGCTGAGATTGATGAGTATGCCAAAGTTCTTTGGGGGAAATTAACTAAAGATGAAAGG
>JBJTHM010000018.1:0-11403 GCA_046094465.1 Rhodoluna sp.
ACTTAATTGTGAACTTCTTTGTGACAGTCTTACCATTTGCTGTAACAGTGACGGTCTTTGCACCCTTAGTTACGGCATAGGTTAGAACCTGCTTGTCCTTAGTTGGCTTCAACGTTACCTTTGACTTTCCAGTAATTGCAACAGTCGATGTCTTGCCAACCGCATTGTTGATTACAACTGTGATCTTTCTACCTGCTGCAGTAACAGTGATTGAAGTTGGTGGAACAGGCTTGAAGAAGTGCAGCTCAAGCGAAGAACCAGTGTTTGTCTTTTCTACAATCTCAGCAAAGATTCTTGCGTAGCGAGCACCAGTTTCTGGCAGAGGAGCTGTTTTTGATGCTGGTGGTAGCTCACCAATTGAATCGATGTTGCTCAATTGGAAAGTCACGATACCGAATGCATCGGTGGTGCCGGTTAGCACCAGTTGATCTTCAACAAGCTTGGTTGAATCTGCTGGGGTCAATACAGTCGATGCTCCGTTGGCAGTATTACCGACGATTCCCGCGGAGACTCTGGCGTTCGAACCTGAGTCAGCAAGGTTGATACGTACCCTTACCTGAGCATTTCTAGCCCATGAGCCATCAGATTTGGTTGCTTGGAATGCGATCCACTGCTTGCTCGCAACAGGTGCATACGCTGCAACGGTTCCCTCACCTGGAATTGAGTTGGTTTCGTCCAGAGTTGGTGCAAGAAGTGAAATTTGAGCTTCATCAACCGAATAGTTCAAACTCGATGGGTTGAAGTAGTGTATTTCGACAAAGTCTGCTGAGTCGGTCTTCTCTCCACTTACTGCAGGAAGAATTTGGCTGTAGCAGTCAGTCATTGGATCTGCATTGCGGTCATTAGGAGTGTCTGCATCCAAACGTGTTGGTGCTGCAGGTAGCACTCCTCCGTAAGCTTCACAGTCATCTGGAGATGCGACGAAGAAAGAAACATTTCCATTGATGTCGGTGTATGCGTTTACGTTTGCACCATCAGAAGCATTTGATGGGGCTGGGCGAGCCTTGATTCCATTTACTCGGACGTTGGCATTTGAGTTTGAATAACCTTTGTTTGCGCGAAGCGTTACCTTTGTATTGACCTGGGGGACACCTGCTGCGCTGGTCACATTAAAAGTCAATGTGGTGTTTTGACCAAAAGGAACGTAAACCTGGTTGAATCGCATTCCAACTCCGAACCAGTCACAGTCCTGAGTGAACTGACCTTCGAAATCGTAGCGACGAACTGAGTTATCATCGCTGAGCACTGGGCTGATTAAGCGAACGTTAAATTTAGGCTTGTCATTTGAAGTTGGATCTGCAACTGGGTAAGGGCAGTCTGCAGCGTGAGCTGGTCCGGTGATAGCACCAATGCCGACTAGAGCCAAAGCCAAGGTTGAGATAAATACTCCAAGCTTTTTGGTATTGAATTTCATCAAAGATTCCTTCGTCTAATAGAGAAGTTGCGGCCGAAGGGTTTGTGTTTACGCTAGGTGCGCGTGAAGACACAAAATATTCGGAGCGCGCACACACTTCCTATATGCAGACTAATCAAGGAATTTGACCCGTGAAAGCGGTTTCTTGGGTCTTTACCAATTTGTTATCTAAGCGCTGGCTCTGATCACAAGTTCTGTGGGAAGGATAATTGGCTCAACCTCTTGTCCGTTTAGTTGGGCAATCATTAAGCTACCGGCTGCCTCGCCGAGAGCGACAACATCCTGTCGGATTGTGGTCAGTCCCGGTCTTGAAGTCTGAGCAATCAGCGAATCATCAAAGCCCACTACCTTGACCTGACTTGGCACATCAATCCCGGCATCCTGTAAGACAGAAATCGCACCCATTGCCATTAGGTCATTGCTGGCAAAGATTCCATCTAGATCTGGGTGAGCTGCCAGTAGTTTCTTGGTGTGCAATTGGCCGGATTCGAAAGAGTAGTCACCCTCACAGATAAGAGTCTTAGCTGGGACGTGCCCGCTTTCTCTGAAAGCCTGCAGATAACCATCTAAGCGCTGTTTTGCAGCGGTTGTTCCAATATCTCCGGTGATTATGGCTACCTTTTTAGCACCAGCATTCATCAGGTGTTTGGTAGCTGTATAGGCACCACCGAAGTTATCGGTGTCAACAAAGGCAACATCATTTAGGGCATGCGGGGTGCCTGTGATAACTAGCGGCAAACCCTGTTTCTTTAGATGGGTAACCAGTGAATCGCTGTGCAGGGCAAAGAAAATAGCACCATCAACTTCACCCGATTTCAGATAGTGAACTACACCTCCATCAACTGAACCAACCGGAGATACCATCAAGACGGTCTGCAGGCTGTTTTCCATCAAGACACGGCTCACTCCAGAAGTCACAGATCCCCAGAACGGGTCAGAGAAAACAGATAGATCATCATCGATAACCACTGCAATTAGGCCAGTCCTACCAGAAGCCAGTGCTGAAGCAACCCTGTTTTTCTTGTAGCCGAGTTTTTCAACGGCTTCATGGACTCTTCTAGCTCTCTCCGGATGAACGCTCTCATCACCGTTCAGGACGCGGGAGACCGTGGCTTCGGAGACGTTGGCCGTCTTAGCGATAACCGCATAGGTGGGGCGTTGAGCGGGAGCCATCAAGATACCTCCTGCCAGTAAAGTGTTAGCTCTTGCGGACGCTTTCTAATACAGCGCCATTTGTCGCAATAACTTTACTGTAAACGTTTGCTGAAAGTTTCGGGATTCGCTGTAATGTTTCAAAATTGACATAAACGATACCAAATCGTTTCACGTAGCCTTCAGCCCATTCAAAATTGTCCAGCAAAGACCAGTAGTAATAAGCCTTTACGGGAACGCCCTTCTCAATGGCACGGCTAACTGCGTCCAGGTGGTTTACCAGGTAGTCCACTCTGCGCTCATCTTGGACCTGATTATTCTCATCTGGAGCATCATCATAAGCTGCACCATTTTCGGTGATGGCTATGTCCTGGATCTCTGGCCAATCCTCATGGATGCGGACCAAAAGGTCTTCAAGTCCCTGCGGGGTGATTGGCCAACCCATGTCGGTGTATGGGGCAGGTGGAGTTCCATCCGAGTTGATTGGGAATAAGAAAGTGCCTGCGTTTTTCTCAACCTGCTCGGTCGTTGGGGTACCAATAAAAGAGTCGCTGTAGTAATTGATCCCGAGGAACTCGCTGTCTATCTTGAGCTTTTCCATATCCCCTGGCAAAACAACCTTTTCAAGTTTTTCACCATAGAACTCAACTAGGTTCTGAGGATATGAACCCTTCAGCTGAGCATCTAGATACCAACGGTTCAGGTTGCTGTCTTGGTAGTCACGAAGTTTCAGAAGTTCTGGATTACTCTCATCATCAACTCGGTAGCTGGTCATGTTTAGTGAGATGCCACTACGAATTTCTGGATGCACTGCACGGAGTGCTCTGGTGATTTCAGCATGAGCTAGAGCGGTGTGGTGGCTAGAGGCGATTGCTTGATCTAGGTCTTTGATTCCGGGAGCGTGAACTCCGTGGAAATAACCCAGCCAGGTAACACACCATGGCTCATTGAGAGTCACCCAGTTAGCGACTCGGTCACCGAACTCTTCTGCGGCAACAGTTGCATAATCTGTTATCCAACCAACGATGTCACGGTTAGCCCAACCACCTTTATCCTGAAGGACCTGTGGTAGATCCCAGTGATACAAAGTTGCGGTTGGTTGAATTCCAGCATCTAGAAGAGCGTCAATTAGACGGCTATAGAAATCAATCCCGTGCATGTTACGTTCACCTGTGCCGCCAGGGATGATTCTTGGCCAAGAGAGCGAGAAGCGGTATGACTGGATACCGAGATCTTTCATGATCTTGATGTCCTCGTTGTAACGGTGGTAGTGATCACACGCAACATCACCGGTATGACCTTGGAAAACTTTACCTGGGGTGTGGCTGAAGGTGTCCCAGATGCTCATCGAACGACCACCATCTTGGTAAGCGCCTTCGATCTGGTATGAAGCTGTGGCTGAACCCCAGCTGAAGTCTTCTGGAAAACTCATGACTATCCCTTAACCGCCCCATCCATAACACCGCGAACAAGTCTGCGTCCAACAAATACGAAAAGAATCAAAAGTGGCACCGTTGAAAGGAATGCTCCACCCATGTTCAAGGCGTAGTCAATTGCATAACTGCTCTTTAGCTGGTTCACCGCAACCTGAGCGGTGAAATTCTCTGGGGTATTCAAAACCAAAAGTGGCCACAGGAAGTCATTCCATGAAGCTAAGAACGAGAACAAACCTAGAACGAAGCTGCTCTGCGCGATGATCGGCAACACGATTGACCAGTAGGCTCGGAAAACTCCTGCACCATCAATGCTGGCGGATTCCAAAAGTTCATTTGGTACCTGAGCATCAATAACCTGCCTCATCCAGAACACACCAAAAGCTGTGACAAGGGCTGGGATAATCAGTGCACCCAGCGAGTCAATCAAACCTGCCCAACCCATCAGCATGAACAGTGGAATGATTCCCAACTGGCTCGGAAGCATCATGGTCAAGATGACAAACAGCACCATGAATTTCTGCCCACGGAAGTTAAGCTTCGCAAAAGCAAAACCAGCAATTGCGGAGAAGAACACCTGAGCAACTGCAACTGTGGTGCCAACATAGACGGTGTTGATTAGCGCTTGATTGAACTGTGGCAATGCTTCATAGACATTGTTGACCACGGTGAAAAAACGTGGACCAGGTAAAAGTGTCGGTGGAATCTTGCTAATCTCATCTGTTCCATTAGATGCCACGATAAACATCCAGTAGAAGGGGAAGATAGACAACAGGGTGGTTACGATCAGAGCAACATAACCCCAGACGGACATCTTTTGCCATCTAGGTCTCTTATTTGGATTAGCTAGCACGGTCATTTCTTATCACCTGCTAGACGCTTAGTAATAAAGAAGTTGATGATAGAAACAATTGCAACAATGAATGTGATCATGATTCCAATCGCGGCAGCGTAACCCCACTTGTATGCGACGAATGCTTGTTCAAATAAGAACAGTGTCAAAGTAGAGAACTGACCGGAGTCGCCACCGTTATAAGAACCACCAAGAATTAGCGGCTCAGCAAATACCTGCAGACCACCGATAGTTCCAACAATCAGAACGAATGTGATGGTGTTCTTAAGTGACGGTAGAGTCACATAGATAAATTGCTTCCACTTATTAGCACCATCTAGCTGGGCTGATTCGTAGAGCTCATTAGGAATGGCCAACATGGCGGCCAAGAAGATAAGTGCGTTGTATCCGGTCCAGCGCCAGACAATCATCGATGCGATAGCAACGTGGCTTGAAGTTGTTCCCTGGATGAAGTCAATGTGTTCAAAACCCAGTGAACCAATCAGGATGTTAATCATTCCAAAATCTCTACCGAACAACTGTCCAAAAACAATTGCGATGGCAAGCACAGAGGTGATGTTTGGAACTAAAAGAATTGTTCTCCAGAAAGTTGATCCTTTTAGAAATGGATTGTGCAAGATGGCAGCTAAACCAATACTCATAATCAACATTGGAATGGTTGAGAGTAACCAAATGTCAATTGTGTTGATTAGTGCATTCCAGAAACGTCCATCAGCAACGAGCTCCTGGAAATTAGCCATACCAATGAATTCCTGAGTTCCAAGAGCATCCCAGTTAAAGAATGCAATGTATATGGAATACAGGATTGGGGCAAGGCCAAAGATTAGGAACATCACAAAGAACGGTGCAGTAAAGAGGTAACCCCACTTACCGTTAAGGCTGAGTACGGCATTGCCGTTACTCAACTTCTTGTTCGGCCTAGCCGGCTTCCATGGCGATGGCGGCTTCGATGAGCGCTTTACCGCTACACTCTGTGACATTAACTTTTACCTATTTACACTTATCAGCGTTTGCGATACCTGTCTTGAAAGCCTTGTTAGGATCTTTCTCTTTACCATTGGCAACTAGAGAGATTGCTGATCCCATGGCCATGTCAATGCATCTCTGCAACTTACCTTCAAAGATTGGCTTTAGTTTCTTCACACCATCAACGTAGATAGCACCAACTGGAGCGTTGTTGAAGAACGGATCCTTGTAGCCAACAAGTGCAGGGTTGGTGTATAGCGAAGGTGTTGATGGGAATAGACCGTAAGTTTGGAAAGCCTTTAACTGCTGGGCAGGAGCAAGATACCAGGCGATGAAATCCCAAGCTTCCTGCTTGTGCTTTGCACCCTTAGGAATAGTTAGCTGGCTTCCACCTTGGTTTCCTCCACCACCAGGAATGTCAGCGATATCCCACTTACCACGAGTAGTTGGAGCTTGACCCTTGATGTAGTCCATCATCCAAGCTGGCGATAGCATCACCGCGAAGGTACCCTTGGTCATACCGACGTTCCAGTCAGACGAGAACTGGCCGATACGAGTTCCGATACCTGCTTTGCTTGCAGCAATTGTGTAGTCATAAGCAGTTCTAACCTGCTTGTTAGTCTTGTAAATCAACTGACCTTGGTCAGTACCATTGTTGCGGTAATACTTTTCGGTACCCTGGTTCATCACAGCTGCGTATATAGTTCCGACGTTGTCCATGAAGCCCTTCTTGGCCTTCTTGTCCGCAGCACTCAACTTTGCGTTGTAACGCTTACCGAAATCGATGAACTTTGACCAAGTAGACCAAGCCTTGCTAACTTCGTCTCTCTTGTATGGAAGTCCAGCTTTTTTGAAAAGGTCCCAGCGATAAGCAACCTCTAGACCTCCAACGTCAGTTGGGATACCAATCACACGATCGTCGTAACCAACACCGTGCTCCCAGCGCCAGGCTAAGTAATCTTTTTTCAAATCTGCGGCGTTCTTGTTACCAACGGTGGTGCGCATAGTTCTTAGATCGACGAAACACTGTGGGTAGGCTCTCCAGAAACCTGAGTAGGAAATCTCAACAGCTGCGATGTCTGGGTTACCAGCACCACCAGCAGCACACTGGGTGTATAGACCGGTTCCGTTTAGTGCATCAAGATCAGATTTCTTGATGCTTAGTTTGATCTCAGGGTGAAGTTTGCGATAGTCGGTAACCAGTGCAGGAAGAATTACGTCACCGAATGTATTGATTGTTAAAACTGTGCAATCTGCAGTGTCTTGTGTAGCACCAGTGCAGTCAACTACTGCCTTTGCTGGTGAGATTGCTCCTAGAAGTCCAAGTGATAAAGCCAATGCTGAAATTGTTGAAACAGATTTAATGCCTAGCTTTTTACGTAACATTTTTATATCTCCTGCAGAGGTGTTGCCTCCCCATTCTGTTGTTGTGCGACAACTGATTGGGGAGGCCTACTTCCTCACGAATAAGGTTTGTAGTAAACTGCGAAAGCGGTTTCACAGTAAGATAAGTCAAGCGTGAAAGCGGTTTCTTAGCAATTCGAGAAGCCCTAATCAAGCCAACTGTTACCAAAAAGTAATCTTTTGTAACACACAATGGAGTTGAGGTCTAATTGAAAAACATCCTGCGAATAGCCGCCATCACAGCCATTTTAGGGGTCATTTCCCTGGGAATAACCCCTGGCGCGACTGCCACCACCCCTAAAGTCCGGACGCTTTGGAGCCAGTCCTTTGATGGAAAGGCGGGCACAAAAGTTGATCCTAAGTTCTGGTCCTATGACATCGGTAATGGCATGGGTTGGGGAAACCTAGAGCAGGAGTATTACACCAACAAGGCTGCCAACATTTCTATGGATGGCAAGGGAAGACTTGTCATCAATGCCATCAAGCTCAACCCAGAGAACCCTAAGGATCAATACATAACCAACTGGTGTGGTGATTGCAGATATTCAAGCGCGAAGATTGTAACTCGAGGCAAGCTTGGGTTTAAGTACGGCAGTATCTCTGCACGAATGATGCTCCCGGAAGGTGTGGGGATGTGGCCGGCATTCTGGATGCTTGGTGTCCCAAGAAAGACCTGTGACGGTTGGCCTTCCTGCGGTGAAATCGACATCGTTGAGGCAAGAGGTTCGCAACCATATCACTCTGTTGCAAGCCTGCACGGTCCCGGCTATTCAGGTGGAAATGCTCTGAGCGATTACTTCTTCTCCGGTAACGAACCACTAACTGCTGGTTACCATGTATACCGAGTCGACTGGTTGCCAAACAGCATAAAGTTCTATGTTGATGGTGAACTTATCGGATCCAGATCTAAGACTTCGATTGCCCCTAACAGTTGGGTGTTTAATGCCGAGTTTTATCTAATTCTCAATTTAGCTACCGGTGGAAACTTCGATGGTGGTGCTCTAGATGAAACTATTCAGAAAGCTTCACTGCACATTGACTACATTAGATACACAACCCTTAAAGGTTATGGAACTCTCACTAGGTACTAACGTAAACCTAGATCATCCAAGGTTATCGCAGTTAGATATTTGTAACCGGCATCTTCAATGACTTTTTGAGCACCGGTATCACGATCAACCACAGTTGCAACTGCAACGATTATTGCCCCAGCTTCTTCCAAAGCTTTTGCGGCGGTAAGCGGAGATCCCCCTGTTGTTGAAGTATCTTCGAGAACCACAACTTTCTTCCCCTTAACATCCGGTCCTTCAACCTGCCTGCCCATGCCATGGGCTTTGGCTTGTTTACGAACTACAAAGGCATCTATCTTTCTGCCCTGAGCGCTAGCTTGATGAAGGACTGCTGTGGCAACTGGATCTGCCCCCATGGTTAATCCACCAACGGCATCAAACTCGTTGATGCCAGATTGATCTAGGAGTTCGAGAATGACTTTTCCTATTAGTGGCGCTGCTTCATTGTGCAGGGTAGCCCTTCTTAGATCAACATAGTAATCAGCCTCAAGACCGCTGGATAGAGTGACTCTGCCATGAACCACAGCTAACTCTTTGATTAGTTCAATCAGGCGGGGCTTGTCGTTAGAAGTGAAGGTCATGTCTTAAGTTTAAGTAGTGCGCATCGCAACTCATAACGTGAACTCGATTAGAACCCGTGTCGGTCGAGTGGTCGACTGGCTTCAGAGATCCAACATTGATGTCCTTGCGATGCAGGAAATCAAATGCAAACCGGAGCAGTTTCCACTAAAAGCCTTTGAAGATGCTGGCTATCATGTTGTGCTGCATGGCCTAAACCAGTGGAATGGTGTTGCATTTGCCAGCAAAATGAAGCCAGAGGAAGTTGAGATTGGTTTTGCTGGGATGCCTGGCTTTGGTCCCGAACTAGCCCAGGAAGCTAGAGCAATCGGTGCGACTTTCAATGGAATAAGACTCTGGTCGCTCTACATCCCAAACGGAAGAACGCTTGATGATCCGCACTACACATACAAGCTGGAGTGGTTAGACCGGCTAGCTTCGGTTACCAGTGAGTGGATAGAAGATGAAAGCCCACTGGCTCTGATGGGGGATTTCAATATTGCTCCGCTGGATACCGATGTCTGGGACATTGATGCATTTATTGGTCAAACCCACGTTTCTGAACCAGAACGGCAAGCTTTTGAAGCATTTGAACAAATCGGATTACAGGATGTTGTTAGACCATTAGTTCCCGAAGGCTATACCTATTGGGACTATCAGCAATTGCGCTTTCCTAAGAATGAAGGAATGCGAATCGATTTCATCCTAGGAAATGAAAGCTTCGCTGAGAGAGTCGTCAGTGCAGAAATAGTTCGTGACGAACGTAAGGGCGAAGGTCCTTCAGATCACGTGCCAGTTGTTGTCGAACTAAACTAACTACCTGACTATAGATAGACCTGTGGTTGCCGCAGCATCTTCCATCGAACCTAGATCGGCAACCCTAGAAAAACCTAAATCAATCATCTTTTGATGAGCGATTTCAGATCTTCTACCAGAGCGGCAATAGAGGTAGTAGTGGCCGGTCTTTTCCAGTTCTTGAATCTTAGTTTCGAAATCCTTCGACTCAACATCGATATTGATAGCACCCTGAAGATGTCCAGCAGCAAATTCTTCTGCAGTTCTAACATCGATAATTGCCTCGATGTTATCCAGCGGTGCTCCTTGCGGGGTGCATGCGGTAATACCGAACATGAGCGAAGAAACAAAGACTAATGAAAAAATCAGGCGTAGAGTTTTCATAGTTCAATTTTAAGTTAGGAAACTATGTGTAGCAAAGTGGTTTGTGAAGCTTGCCGGAAATACACTTGGGAAGGCTGCGGGGAGCACATCGAACAAGCTCTTTCAGGTGTCCCTGAAGAAGAGCTCTGCACCTGCCTACGGCCCTAGGAAATAAGCCCTCTCCTTAGGGGAATATTTCTCAATCGCGTAGCGCAGCATGGTTCTGGGCATTTTGCTTCTGTGTTTTTCCAAGAACAAGGTGAGCGTTTGTTTATCTCTATTGCCGACTTCTCGTAGCATCCAACCCACTGCCTTGTGAATCAGGTCCTCCTTATCATTCAGGAGATCTCTAGCGATAGCCAGAGTGGGGCCAAATTTATTGATTCGAATAAGGGCAAAGGTTAGAAGTATTGCCGCTCTTCTCTCCCAGATACTCTCCGCTTTGGCCATACTGTGCAGGAACGCTGCGTTGTATCCGAGATGTCTTGAAAGAATCTTTCCCATGACCGGAGCACTTGTGTCAACTAAATCCCAGTTATTGATTTTGTTTGCTCTGAGTAGCTTCAACCAAAACTCAAAGAGTTCGATGCGCTCCTGATCTGTTTTTGCCTTTTCATACTTTTGATTCAAAATAATAAGAGCGCAGAGTCGCTCGTCGTGAAACTGTGACTTGGCTAATTTAGCCAGTTCAGACATAGTTAGCTCTTTAAACTCTTTAGCAAGTTTTCTAATCTCCGGAACTGGGACAGCACGATAGATATCTTTGGTACCGGGTTTTTGTGGGCCAGTTCGAAAATAGTGTGCCGATTTCTCTGCTCGACTAGGGCTACCAAGTTTTCCTAGCCGTTGAGTTAGTTCCAGAAGCAACTAGAGGTTCCCAACAACAACAAGTGCATCGCCTTCTTGAGGGACAAACTCGGTTGTCTTAGCTGGGTTCAAAACCACTCCGGTAATTGGATCGCCAACAGTTGCTTTAGCGCTGCGGTAACCAATAGCTGATTCTCCGTAGTTTCTAGCACTCGCAGTTAGTTCAGCAAAAGTGACAGCCTTACCTAACGGTGCGTAGTCAGTGATTGCTCTAACGTTCATAGTCGCACCCTGAGCGTCAAACAGGTCGGTGAACACTGGTGCAAGTCCTGGGTTCTCGCTGATTTGAGCAATCACCAAGGCGGCCAAGGAATCGCTAACCACTAGGTCATCGACCGCTGCAACACGGGCAAGTTCGATCTTTCTAGAGTCAAGAATTTCAGCGACCAATCTGGTTGGCTCAACACCGTTACCGTCTTGGTTGAATAGCTGGTTCATCTGCAACATGGTGAGCATAGTTTGGGCATCTGCCTCAGCTTCACTGATTGCATTACGGTAGCCAAGCACGATGATTTCGTCGTAGTGCTT